>CANOFQ010000032.1 GCA_947565325.1 uncultured bacterium | reverse complement strand
ACTGCCGCTTCGCAGATAAGTTTGACTGAAGACGGAACATATTCCCTGCTTGTCATGAAGGGGGTCATGCAGGCGGTCAAGGACAATCCCTCCCTGAAGTTTGCGGTGATTACAGGCTGTCTGAGGATAGCGAAGGAGAGCATCTTCACCGGAACCAACAATTTTGTTTCCGATACCATTTCCGACACGGGGCTGAATGAGTATTTCGGTTTTACCCAGAGGGAGGTGGACCTGATTTTGGAGGATGCGAGCCTGACAGAGCACAGGACGGCAATGAAAGAATGGTATGACGGATACCGCTTCGGAAATGCCGATATTTACTGTCCGTGGGACGTGATGAACCATGTGGAGCGGCTGATGCTGGATCCGGGGGCAAAGCCTGCGGGTTATTGGATGAATTCCAGTGACAACGGGATCATCCGCTCCTTTATAGACTATGCAGGGGATGCGATCACAAAGAAATTCGAGACGCTCCTCTCCGGCGGATATGTGGTGCAGAGGGTGAGGGAGGATCTGACCTACGATGAACTGTTCTCTTCGGAAGAGAATCTGTGGAGTATCCTTTATCTGACGGGCTATCTGACCAGGGTCCGCAGGGAGCGGGCCACGGGCCCGGTGCCGGAGGGGTGTCTAGCCTTATGCATTCCGAATCGGGAGATAAAGGAGATTTTTGAGTCCACCATCGGGAAATGGTTTCAGGAGAGTGCGCAGAAATGGGACCGGAGGGCGCTGTTCGGGGCGGTGTGGAGCGGGGATGCCAAGACCCTGACGGCCGAGATGACAAAGCTGCTCCGAAAGACCATCAGCTATTATGATTACCGGGAAGATTTTTACCATGCTTTTTTTGCGGGGATATTTGCCGGGGCAGGATATGTTGTGGAGTCCAATAAGGAACACGGGGAAGGGCGCAGCGACATCGTGGTGCAGGACTATTCTGGCGACTGCGTGGCGGTATTCGAGGTGAAATATGCAAGGTCGCAGGATGGCCTGAGGCAGTGCTGCGAGGAGGCTGTGGCACAGATTGATGACCGGATGTATGGGGAAGAATTTCTGGAGGACTATTCAAAAGTGATCTGCTATGGAATCTCTTTTTATAAGAAGCGCTGTCTGGTTCAGTTAAAAGCTTCCGCTAAGAACCAATTCTGATTGACAATTCTGATTGACTTTTGCTCACGGAGGGCATAGACTGAAGGTGGAATTGAAAATGCAGGGAGCGGTTCTGAGAGAGAGCCGGCTCCGGGCCCGCTGGGGCAGGAGGAAAAACAGACCATGGCTAAGCTATATGTGAATCCGAACGTAAAAAAAGGGCATCTGAACCCTGAGCTGCAGGGACATTTCTCGGAGCATCTGGGAAGATGCATCTACGAGGGGATCTATGTGGGGGAAAACTCCGAGATCCCCAATGTGAACGGCATGCGCACCGACGTGGTGGAGGCGCTGAAGGAGATCCGTGTGCCCGTGCTGAGATGGCCGGGAGGCTGCTTTGCGGACGAGTATCATTGGAGAGACGGCATCGGGCCAAAGGCCGGGCGCAAAAAAATGATCAACACCCACTGGGGCGGCGTGGTGGAGGATAACAGCTTCGGCACACATGAGTTCATGGAGCTGTGCAGGCAGCTGGGCTGCAAGACCTACATAAACGGCAACGTGGGCAGCGGCACCGTGCAGGAGATGAGCGAGTGGGTGGAGTACATGACCTTCGAGGGCGTCTCCCCTCTGGCGGACCTGCGCAGGGCCAACGGCCACGAGGAGCCGTGGACTATTGACTATTTCGGAGTGGGCAACGAGAACTGGGGCTGCGGCGGAAACATGAGGCCGCAGTATTACGGCGATCTCTACCGCAGGTATCAGACCTATGTGCGCACCTACGATTCCAAGAAGCCCATCAGGAAGGTGGCCTGCGGTGCCAACGCAGACGATTATCACTGGACGGACAAGGTGCTGGAGACGACCTTTGACCATGGATACGGCTTTATGAACGGTCTGTCCCTGCATTATTATACGCTTCCCACCGGTAATTGGGGCAAAAAGGGTTCTGCGCTGGAGTTTGATGAAAAGGACTGGTACCGCACCCTGAAGGCGACCCTGAAGATGGAGGAGCTGATCACCAGACATGGTGCCATCATGGATCAGTATGATCCCCAGAAGAGAATCGGCATGATCATCGACGAATGGGGCACATGGTATGATGTGGAGCCCGGCACAAATCCCGGCTTCTTGTATCAGCAGAACACCATGAGGGACGCACTGGTGGCCGGTATCAATCTGAATCTGTTCAACAAGCACTGCGACAGGGTGAAGATGGCCAACATCGCCCAGATGGTGAACGTGCTTCAGGCTGTCATCCTTACAGAGGGCGACAAGATGATAAAGACTCCTACCTGGTCTGTGTTCCATATGTACAGCTGCCATCAGGACGGGGAGCTGGTGGAGTCTTCCGTGGAGACAAGAAAGATCGGCGCAGAGGAGGATGTACAGGTGCCGAATCTCACGGAGTCCGTGTCCTGCTCCAAGGACGGAAAGCTCCATGTGACGTTGACAAACTTGTCGTTGGATCAGGCGGAGGAGATGGAATGCGTCTTTGTGCAGACAGGAATAAAAGCGGCAAAGGGGACGGTGCTCACCGGTGCCATGAACGCCCACAATACCTTCGAGGCGCCTGATCAGGTGCATGAGGAGGAATTCTCGGCGTTTACCGTGGCAGGGGACAGGGTCAGCTTTACGCTTCCGGCCTGCAGCGTGCTGCATCTGGAGCTTGAGGTCTGAGGAAGGGATCGAAGTATATTGACCGGAGGGCCGGGATCAATGGAACCGCTCTAAGTCCTGCTGACAAAAGCATCAGGCATAGAGAGCATGTGTCAGAGAATGTAATAGTACAGATAGTGACGGATGGGCGGGCACCCCGTAAGCGAGAGGTGCCTGCCCTGACGTACATACAAGAGCGGAATTTAGAGAAGGGCAGAATTTAAGAGAAAGCGGAATCTGAAGAAGAGAGGAATTTAAGAGAAGACGGAATCTGGAGAAGAGCGGAATCTAGGAGAAGAGCAGAATCCGAGGAAGACGGAATTTAGAGAAGGGCGGAATTTAAGAGAAAGCGGAATCTAAGAGGAAGCGGAATCTAAGAAGAAACGGAATCTAAGAAGAAACGGAGTCTAAAAGGCGGAATTCAGGAAAAACAGGAAAAGGAGAAGGGCATATGTTGAAAAGGGGATGTGGCAGGAGGAAAAGTAAGGATCTCCTTTCGGATACATGGAATGGCATATGGCGGGGAAAAATCAAGGCAGGGCTGCTGCTGTCTGCATTCTGCATGGCGGCGCTGACGGCCTGCGGCGGGAAGGAGCCGTCCTCTGAGGGGCAGTTGGGTTCCGGGGCTGGCGACTTTGGGCCGGGGACATCCCAGTCAACGGTGCAGTCGGTGGAACAGTCAGGGACGGAGGAGTCGAAAGCGCAGGCTTCCCTGCAAGAGTCAGAGGAATCCAAAGAGTCGGAGGCCTCCGAACCTGAGTCTGATCCGGCAGTGACAGTCTATGGGGAGCTGAGCAGTCTGGGCGGGTATGCCCCGGCGGAGACTTATTCTGACAGAGGTCTGGTGGCCGTGAAGGCGGAAGAAGGGGTGTTTGTCAGCTGGAGGAGCTATGGGGCGGACTCGGACGGGGTCAGCTACACGCTGGAGCGGGGCGGCACACAGATTTATTCCGGCCCGCTTACCTGCTTTCTGGACACGGAGGGCAGTCCGGGGGATGTTTACAGACTCACGGCCAGCGAGGGCGTTTCCTCCGAAGGGGAGGAAACCGTGGCATGGGCTGCCGAATATCAGGAGCTTGTACTGCAGGTGCCGGAGCCCCAGATGATGCCCGACGGCATCACCTATTATACGGCCAATGACATGTCAGTGGGGGATCTGGACGGGGACGGAGAACTGGAGCTGATCGTGAAATGGTATCCTGACAATGCGCAGGACAACTCCAAGGACGGCTACACGGGAACCACGATTCTGGATGCCTACGACATTGACATTGCCTCGGGGGACGCACGGCTGATGTGGCGTATCGACCTTGGGCTGAATATCCGTTCAGGTGCGCATTACACCCAGTTTCAGGTGTGGGACTATGACGGGGACGGAAGGGCGGAGCTGATCTGCAAGACGGCGGACGGCACCACCACCTATGACGGAGACCTGCAGGAGACGGGGCATGTGGGGGCTGTCAGCATGGCAGAGCTGAACATCACCAGCAGGAGCAATTCCACGGGCTATGATTTTCGCCTGCACAGCGGCAGGGTGGGCCGCATCGTGAAGGGGCAGGAGTATCTGACCGCCTTTGACGGCGAGACGGGAGAGATCATCGACACTGTGGAATATATTCCGGCCAGAGGCCCCTACGACGAGGCCACGGGTGTCTGGGACACCAGCAACTGGGGGTTGAAGAACGGTATGCCGGCAGAGAAGAACGACGGATATGCCAACCGGGCCGACAGGTTCCTTTCGGCCACGGCCTATCTGGACGAAGGTTCGGCCTGCGCTGTCTTTGCAAGAGGGTACTACGGCAGGACGGCCATCACCGCATGGAAGCTCATAGACGGAAAGCTTGAGATGAAATGGGCCTTTGACGCCCCCAACGAGTCCCGGTATGCGGCACAGGGGAACCATGGTCTTTCCGTGAACGATGTGGACGGGGACGGGCTGGACGAGATCATCTACGGCTCCCTGACCATGGACGATGACGGGACGCCTCTCTATGTCACCGGGCTGGGACATGGAGACGCCATGCACGTCAGCGACTGGAACGGGGACGGAAGGCTGGAGGTGTTTCAGGTACATGAGGAGGCCGGGGCCCAGTACCATGTGGAGCTGCACGATGCCGGGACCGGCGAGGTTTTATGGGGTTATTACAACGGCAAGGACACGGGCAGAGGCGTGGCGGCGGACATCGATCCCCGCTATCCCGGGGCGGAGATGTGGTGTGCCGTGACCAACGTGACCTATGACTGTCAGGGGAACATCATCTATAAGGATGCGAAGCCCAGCCAGAATTTTTCCATCTTCTGGGACGGTGATCTGCTGATGGAGCTGTTTGATTATGACAGTGTCGAGGGAAATACGCCTCAGGTGCAGAAATGGGACTATGAGAACCAGAAGACCAAGGTGCTCCTGCAGGCGGACGGCGCCGCACTGAACAACGGAACCAAGGGGAACGCAGGGCTGGTGGCGGATCTCTGGGGCGACTGGCGGGAGGAGTTCATCGTCAGGGACAAGAAGGACAGCAGCAGGATCCGCATCTATTCCACCACGCTGGAGACGGAGTACGTCTTCCCCTGCCTTCTGGAGGACAGAGCCTACAGAGAAGGGGTGGCATGGCAGAACGTGGCGTATAACCAGCCGGCCAATCTGACGGTGCTGCTGAGCAGGGATCTGGCTGCGGAGGGTGCCGAGCCTTAAGCGGGCAGGTAGATCGGCCACGGAGCCTTAAGCGAACCGGTGATCGGCCGCAGAGGGGATGAATCTAAGCAGGGCTGTATTCTGCGGCTTGGGGAGGGGCGGGAGGAGAAATTTTGCTGTTTCTCAGGGAAAGAGCCCTGGGAAGCGCAGGAAGAAATCTGAAAAAGGTTTTGAGATGAAAGAGATTTTAGAGAAAAGAAGCGCCCCGACTCCGGAAGGGAGTCAGGGCGATCTCATGTACCAATTCATGTGTTCCTCAGTCCGCACTTTCGTCCGCATCTGCCGCCACGGCAGAAACCACGCTGGAAACCACGGAAATCACTACCGCAATGATGATGATCAGCAAACCGCCTGCTAATACAATAAACATGATTCTGTACCTCTCCTTGTTTCTCGTGAACTGCATTGATGCTGCTAACCTGCATTATAGCACCTTTTGTTTCAAATCACAAGACAGAAATCATGGTATTGTTGCGCAAGATGCATTAGACTAATGCTCAGTAGGGTAATGTTGCAGGCAAAAGGTAAAGAAGATAAGATGTAGTATATGATGCAGCAGATGGAAGATGACTTGTAGCATAGGGAAAAGACAAGATGCCGCACATGGAAAAGACCGAGCATTGTATGCGAAAGACCAAGTATGACACATAGAAGATAAATTGTAGCTTGATTCGCAGCAGGCTGCGGGGTATTTGACCCTTGCGGCATTCGTAAATCCAATTAAGAATTGGCTTTATGCTTGTGCGAGCAACGGCATAAGGTCAGCAAAGCTGACTTGACTCATTGTTTGCGGGAATAAAGCATTATGAGGCTGCCCATGGGAAATGGAACGGAATTTGAGAATCGAATAGGTGCAGTGGAGGCACAGCAGCTGACGATCCGCATCCTGACGGTGCTGCCGGATCGTATAAGTCTGGGGATCCTGAACAGGCTGTTCGGTGAGACAGACAAGGTTTCGCCGGATACGGCAAGGCAGCTGGAGCTGTGTCTGGGGATGGCCGGCGAGCTGCGGGGGGACCCGGCCCGCTATGACAGTCTGGAGGCTCTTTCCATGGCGGCTCTGCGGAGACAGACGAATCGGGAAACTCTGAAAAAGAAGGAATATGAGGCCGTTCTGGGTGTGAACAGGATGCAGCGGGGGCGGCTGGAGAAGGGAACCGCCGCTCTTTCCATGACGCAGGTTGAGAAGCTCTGCTGCGGGTTCCGGGATCCGGTGGCCCGGCAGTTCTGGGAGAATCTGTTTCTGGGGCGGTATCCGGAGATAGCGGACAAGGGCAGAGAGGAGGGGCCGGCCGTGGCGGCTCTGGAGCAGCTCTGGGAGCTGCTGGAGGAGGGACAGCGCTCTGCGGCGGCGCAGCTGCTGGAGGAAGGGGAACGGCGGAGGCTGGACGAGCTTACCGGGTCGGTCCGATGGGAGCCTGACAAGGGAGATTTCGGCAGAGAGCCGGACAGACTCTATCCCGTGCTGGCGTCCCTTGCGGCCAGCCGGGGCATGCTGATTGCGGATGTGGCAGCGGAGGAGATCGGGGTCAGCTCAAATACATGGTATGCGTGGAAAAAGGCATGGGAGGAGACGGAGCGCAGCGGCTTTCGGGAGGGGATACCCAAGAATCGTCTGAAGCGGGTCCATATGATTCTGTTGGCGGTTCTGTTCGGGCTGGATTACTTTCAGAGCGTGTATCTGCTGGCGCTGTCGGGGTATCGCTATGTATCCGGGGAGCCGGACGACAAGGTTCTAGGGTATCTGGCGGCATCCGGGGACTCCCGGGAGGCGGTTCTGTGCTATCTGAAGGAGGGCCTCAATAATGGCAGATGGTAGTCGGAAGAAAGGCAAAAGACCGGGCTGATAATGTGGTAGAGGCAGAAGAGCATTGGGGATTGACGGGATAGGGGGAACCTTGTCAGTGGCAGGGCAGCAGGGATAGAGAGCAAGGGGGCATTATGAAGGAGTGGGGCAGGAGCTTTGAGGAAATTTACAGGGATCTGGTGCAGATTTCAGAGGAGGGTGCGGATATTTATGGGAGCCAGCTTGTTCAGGAGATTCTGGGTACTGGCTGTCAGGCTTCTGCCGCCGAGCTTTCGGCTTCTCTTTTAAAGATGCAGCTGGAGCAGGAATGGTTCCTTCGGCAGGGGGAGGGCAGCGTCTTTTGGGGCGTGGCTGATGGGTCTGGCTTCAGGGATAGGCTGCACCGATCGGTCTGCGAATGCTTGGGCAGGCGGCTGGAGCGGTACCAGAGGGAGGTTCGCAGAGGGGCGCTGCTGGCTCTGCTGGACAGGCTGGAGGGAATGGGAGGGGAACTGCTTCGGACGCAGGGGGAGCGGGCTGTCGTTGCCCGCCTGCCGGAGGGGGAGCTGATATCTCTGGCGGCAGAAAGGGCTGAGCGCCATGCGGGGGAGCTGTGGGAAGAATATGAGGAGGACAGCACAGAGAGCAGGGAACGGAGGATGGAACGGAGCGGGGAACAAGCAGAGCTTTCGGTCACAGCCGCTCTTTCTGGAGCTGCGGCTGCGTTGGCAGTGGCGGCTTATGCGGACTGTCCGGAGCTGAGACGGAACCCGGAGCTGCTGGCGGACGTCTCCGCCGCTGCCGCCGGGCTGGCCCATGTGCCCCGGCAGGAGACGGCCCAAACTGCGGCGTACATGGCGCTGCTGATCGCTGCGGTATCGCTGGCAGAGCCCTCGGAGGTTCTTCCTCCGGCGGGGGCGGATTCCCGGGAGAGCCGTGAGAAAGCGGCAGTCTTTTTTGGATCCTATAGGCAGCTTTTTGCGGCTCAGCTGCGGCTAGTGCTGGGAGCCGGGGCCCCGGCGCTGCTGGCAGAGGCGGCAGCTGCTGTAAGAAGCTTTGGGCTGAGCAGACGAGAGATGACAGATACGGATCAGGTGATGGATTTTGTGGCAGAGGGAGAGATAGAGCAGAGCCCGATGAAGGAGCGGGATTCAGAAGAGCAGGGTTCCGAGGAACGGAATTCAGAAGAAGAGAACCCGGAAGAGCACAATTACGAGGAAAAGGTGGGTGATTGTTTTTAACTCCAGGGGGCGGCAGCTGGGTGGTTCGCCACGGCTGACAGCTGGGCGGTTGTCGGCGGCTGGGAGCAGGGCTGGTTCCGCTCCATGGCAATCCCCCGCCGCCGGGGCCCATGTGCCACGGCAGGAGACGGCTAAAGCGGCGGCGTATAGGGCGTTGCTGATCGCTGCAGTATGGCTGGCAGAGCCCTCAGAGACGCTTCGTCTGGCAGGGGCGGGAACAGGTCGGCAATGCGCAGCGATATTTTATTCCTGCGAGCAATGAGTCAAGTCAGCTGCGCTGACTTTATGCCGTTGCTCGCACGAGCATAAAGCCAATTCTTAA
This sequence comes from uncultured bacterium, assembly GCA_947565325.1. Classification (GTDB taxonomy): domain Bacteria; phylum Bacillota; class Clostridia; order Lachnospirales; family Lachnospiraceae; genus Acetatifactor. The sequence goes on along the minus strand of CANOFQ010000032.1, from coordinate 9,153 downwards.
TTGGCTTTGCGAATGCCGCAAGGGTCAAATACCCCGCAGCTTGCTGCGAATCAAGCTTGATACCCCGTCAGCCTGCTGCGGGGTATTTGATTGATTCATCTGCGGATCCTCCTATCATCAATTGTAGCGTCTTGATCTTGCTTCCTTTTATCAGATTATATCAGGAACAGGAGATTTTGTATTGGCATAAAATGGCGAATATTTTCGCCTGCGGGCTGAAATCCCGAATATTTTGTGTTATACTATGTCAGATGATCAGGTTTAGGATGCCCTATGGGATGATGCATTTACTGAAATATTTACTGAAATCAATTGCGGGGAATGACAGAAGCTTCGAAGCTCTTTCATGAGACATGTAACAATTTCTTGGGATGACAGCCGGGGAAGCAGGGTGTAAGATAGAGACAGTCGGAAGAGACAAAGGCCGGAAGCCTGCTCTGCGGGGCGGAAGGGAAGAACCGATTATCACTGAGACAGGAGGAACATGACATGGAGACCAAGAAAAACATGAACAATCCAAAGAGTGCGGCCACAGAGGTCCGCAACGGCATGAAGAGCATATGGCTGTTCCGTGAGATAAAGAAAGAGCTGGAGACCGGGGCAGCTCTGGAGGATGTAGTTGCGCGCTATGTCCCCACTCTGGAGGAGGGACAGATCCTGAGCGACATGAACCAGATGCAGATGGGAATTGAAAGTCTGTATGATTCCGCAAGACAGACGGGCAACTATGAGTGGATCAGGCAGCGGCTGACGGATGCGCTGTCCGAGCTGGATACCAGAAGGCGGGCACTGTATCTGTGCAACCTGCTCAAGGCCGTCGCTGCCGCCTATCCGGAAAGCGTGACGGATGCGGGGACGGAAGAGCTTCTGAAGGAGATGGACGCTGCACAGGAGTACACGCAGGAGTCCGTGGACGCCCTGCTGGACAAGGTAAGCGCCCTCATGCCCCAGATCGGGGAGATGTTCCAGCGCAGCTGCATGAAGGCCATGCTGGGCCGCATGGACAAGCTGGATCATGAAAAGATCGCCGGACGGCTGGAGGACGGAAAGGCTTCCGTCACGGCATATGCGGCGGCCTGCTATATCCTGCAGAAGCGGGGCAGGTCCTTGGGCCAGATAGATGGAAACATGACCGCCTATTCCCTCGGCGCCGCCGCTGCGGCAGGCTTGGAGAGCAGCAGGCTGGTGGAGCTGTACTATAGGGGGAAGCTTTCGGCGCAGGAGCTGGCCGGAAAGCTGAAGAACCTCTTCACGGCTGCGGCCACCTGCGTGAGCGAGGGCCTCATCCGTGGGCTGGCGCTGGGAATGTGTGTTTTCGCCGTGGTGGTTCTGGCGGAGGTGTTCTTCCAGATTTTCGTATCGCTGGGTGCGTTTCTGTTTTTCTCGCCTTTCTGGCTCATTCTCGGATGTGCGCTGCTGGCGGCGGGGGCAGTGGGAGCCGTGGCCACGGTGGATGACTGTGAGGAGCTGATCCACCGGGCATGGGAGCAGATCAAGGCTTTCTGGGACAAGATTGTGGCCGCATGGCCCGGGAAGGATGCTTCTGCGGAAGCGGAGGATGCCCCGGAGTGGGATTCTGAGGCGGAGACAGAGGAAGACGAGGAAGAGGCGGAGTCCGAAGAGGAGGAAAGCGAGTCCGAGGATGCGGAGGATGAGGAGACTGAATCCGAGGGCGAGGACAATGGGGAGGGCGCTTTTGCCTGATCCTATCCTATGCCTGACGAAGGCGGAGTCCAAATATGGAATCTGAATATGGAAGCTAAGATAGAATCTGAAGATGAAAGCTGAAGATGAAAGCTAAAGATGGAATCCGAATATGGAAGTTAAAGATGGAATCTGGAGATGGAATCTGAAGGCGGGATTTCAGGGTTGCCCCATGGGCGGGGCAGCCTTGTCAGTCCTATGCGCTGATTGATGACAGAGAGGAAGCTGCAATATGTCTGTTTGTTACCAAAACGGCCCTGAGATTGAAAGGATCACCATGCGGGGGCTCAATTTCCTGAATATGCTGGTGGGCCGAAACAGGTACCGGCTGTCCGCACAGCTGCTGGCGGACCGGGCCTCATGGGCCGACATCTATACGGCATGGGTCATGGCCTGCGTGGATTATATGTGGTTCATGGGCCACGGCGATCCCGGAATAGGGGCACCGAAGGAGGAGCAGGTACGGGTGGCGAGGCTGTTTCAGGAAGGTGCGCAGGAAAAGGAATGCGATGCCTTTCTGGAGGGATATAAAAAGATGCTGACGAAGCCCCATTACCCTAACGTGGGCAGCGCAGACAGCGCAGAAACAATATGCAGCGACATCCAAAAGAAGATGGCGGGAGCGCCGCTCTGGCTGCGCATGCGGGTGTCGGCGGTATGTCTGCTGACGAACAGCCTTCCGGAGACATTTTTTGCAGAGGGCGCAGGGTGGACCGCAGTGCTTCTGGCCCCGGCCCTGGCTGCGAAATATGCGGCGGGCATAATAGAGGTGACGGAGGGCCTGACGCTGGAGCTGGAGCCCTGCGCAGGGCCTGGCCCGGGAACGGGGCTGGTTCCGGGGACGCTGATGAACAGAAGCGGGGAAATGCGCTGTATGCATATCAGATATGACGGCGTAGACCATCCCGTCAGGCTTCCGCCCCACGGATTCCTCAGGGCCTTGTTTTCGGACAGCGGCTGCAGCAGGCTGGTGAGCCTGAAGGGCGGGATTTCCTGCTGCGACGGGGGCAGTGCCATCCTCCAGAAGGGGGACGCAGGCGGAGACGGGCTGTTTTACGCATATCGCACCGGGGGTGCTTTCAGGCTGGTGAGGATGCCGCTGCCGGGCCCCTTCTGGGATGCTGCGGCGGATGAGAACAACGGTGTAACTGGCGCTGTAGTACTCACCGCCAATGAGCTGTACTCCACGGTGGATCCCGGGCAGAAGCTTCTGAGGAGCGACGGGGCAGCGCTGCCCGTCCGCTGTTACCGTTCGGGCAGCCAGTGGGCCAGACTGTATGAGGACGGAAGCTTGGTGAGCAATCTGCCGGGAGGAGAGACCATGGAGGGTGTGACCGCCGTGGCCGAGGAAGCGGGGCGGGGCCTGCTGGTCTGCCGGAAGGGCAGATGCTTCGACTACCGCAGCAATGTAGAAAAGGAGATGACCGAAGGAGGATTCGTGCAGGCCATGCTGGGCCGCTTCCTGCAGGCGGGGCAGGGCGAGTGCGAGGTGCTGGCCACCCAGTTTGCAAGGTGGACGATTCTTGATTCCGGGGAGGTAAGATAGTGCAGAGGGCTGGCGGAGGAGGCGGACGGGAGCAGGCGGCAGCAAGACAGAGAAAGCCGGGTGCCGGAAATGCCATGGGAAGAGGAGCAGCGGGAGGACGGGAAAAGCCGGGTGCTGGGAATGCCATGGGAAGAGGAGCCACGGATCGGCAGCCTTCCCTTGCGGAAAAACTGCTGCTGGAACAGTCCATAGCCCATGTGGTGGGCGGACAGACAGGGCTTCTGATGGCGCTGGACATGCTGCTCCACGATGCGAAAGAGAAGGATTCAGCGGGGTTCCTGTGCCATGCGGAAGGGTATCTCAGAAGAGCGGAAAAGCTGGAGCCGCTCTTTCTCCGCTACAGAAAAATTGCCGGACAAGGTGCGGAGTACGCATTGTACGACAGCCTGCTGAAGGTGGGACGGAATCTGCGGAAGAAGCTTTCGGAAATCTCCACGGAGGGGCTCTCGGACAAAGAGCTGGACACATGGAGGAGAAGCGTGCTGCGGCATGTGGAGCTTTATGGGGAAAGGAGCCCTGCCGGAGGAGATAGGTCGGCGGAAGGATAGAGATGCAGGGGTATGTCGATGGACGGATCTGCATGAGTGCCGGAGCAGACTGGAGAAGGGCAAATGAACAGGCTGACGAGGGGCATGGGCGCAGGGATGCGCCGGGGGGATGAGCATGGTTTTTGTGTTATTGTGTCTGGGGGCTGCGGCGGTTTTCGTCATAGCCGCCGTCTTAGGGATCGTTTTGGCGGTACGGATGACGGGCAGAAGGTCGGCCCCTGAGGAGAGGCCCGTTCCGCCGAAGCCTTTGGCGTCAGGTCAGGAGCTGCTGGCGAAGAAATTTGCGCTGGAGCAGCAGATGGCGGGCGTAGCGGGGGGGAGCACGGGAATGTTCGTGCTGCTGGATCTGATCAGGGAATGCCCCGCAGGAGGGGACAGGGAGCGCTACAGGGAAAGCTACCGCAGCAGACAGAAGAGACTGCAGGGATACGTGGAGGAGTACCGCAGGATACTTGCACAGGCGGAGGCGCTGCCTGCAGCGGATAGGAGCCGTTTCGTCCCTGACGAGGAGCTGGAGCGCTATCAGATGCTGGCGGAGGAAGCGATTTAGGACTGATGGAAGACTGTGTGAAGAAATTCTGAGGGGACAGAGGTGTGGACATGGAAGAGTATTTTGCGTCCCGGCAAGAAATGAAGACGGGGAATGCCGGAGGGATGAACGAAGAGATAGAGGCGCTTCTGAAAATGATCCTTGAGACACAGGAGCTGGAGCCTGAGCGCCTGCGCAGGCTGGAAGGCTGCGAATTCCTGATCATACTGGACATGGGGTGCGGAAGCACCAGTGCGGCGGTTCTGGATCTGAAGGGCTACATGGCCAGCGGGGACACCAAGCTGTCGGATTATCTGTATCCCGTCCTCTGGAGCTACAAGGTTCCCTCTGTCAGGGACGGCGGGACGCTGGAGACCGCCGGCCGGCAGGTCTCCATACCGACTCTCATCGGCTACAGCGACTTGAAGCCTCTCATCGGGCCGGAGGCGCTGCGCACGGGAAACGCCTGCGAGAACTTCAAGGCATGCCCCAGCGACCAGAATCTGAACAAGGTGGTACTCCGGATCGCCACATGGGACGGGCAGGTTTCCCGGAGGCTTAAGGAGGTGTGGGAGGACTATTTTGGCTGTATCATGGATCAGATCTGCCTCTGGAGCAGGAAGAACCGGATCGGACCGGCAGACCGGCAGGCCATGAGGGAAAACACCCTGATGATGGTGGCCCACCCCGCAGGCGGGGAGTGGGCCCAGAAATCGGTGTTGAAAAGCTACCGGGACATGATCGCACGGGGAACCGGCCTGCCGGAGGAGAACGTTTTCACCATCTCGGAGGCAAAGGCGGTGATGCAGTATGTGCGCAGAAAGTATGGCCGGGAGCTTGACTTCGAGAAAGGAGTCGTGATCATAGATATCGGTGCCAGCACCATCGATGTGGAGTATCTGGCAAGAGACCTGCCGGAGCCCTATGAGTATTCCCTGACCATGGCGGGCAGGGACGTGGACTTTCTGCTGCTGCACTATGGGCTGGAGGAGGTGTTCCCGGCCACCATGCAGGCCTGCCCGGATCCCCGGCAGCTGCCGGAGGAGGACTTCTTTGCGCAGCACTGTTCCTGCGGCAGCGCTCTGCTTAAATGGAACATGAGATCCGTGAAGGAAGACATATCGGACGCCGAATACGATTCCGCCCAGAGGGGCAGGTACTTTGAATCCGTGCTGGCGGGCAAAAAGCTCCGGATGAGCGCCGGTATGCTGTGCGGCCTGCTGGGGGACGAGGAAAGGAACCCGTTGACGGGTGCAGTGTTCGGCAGGCGCAGCTTTCCGGTGAGCTATCCCTTGGACATGGCGTTCTATATCCGTAGCCTGAAGGCGCGGACGCAGGAGGTCCAGCCGGAGGGATTCGCAGTGCAGGTGGTGGAGGACACATGGTATGGCCATCTGGAGAACCTGGTCCGCTATGTGATGGATGATCTTGCGGCCAGCCGCCGCAGGGCGGCGCAGGTCATCGTCACCGGCGGTTCCTGCCGTCTGGCGGGGATCCGGCCCCATATCTGGAAGGCCGTCCGGGATTCCGAGATGGGCTCCTTTGTGTGCAGGGAGGATCAGATCCTCTATATGGATGCGGAGAATGACTATGAGAATTCGGTTCCATTCGGAGGCGGCTATTATGTGGGAGGCCTGCTGGGCCGTCTGGGTGCGCTGCGCAGCTTTCCTGACAGACTCTACGGGGTGCTCTTCAGGGAGCTTAAGGCTGTTGCCGCCAGAGAGATCACAAGGGAAGTGAATTATCTGGTGAGAGGCATCACGCTGGATACCCTTGCATGGTGGAAGGGGCTGCCTGACAGGAATGCCGACGGCACCAGAGACGCCAACTGTTCCGTCAACGGTCTGAACCAGCAGCTCAGAGGCCAGTGCCAGAAAGCCTTCCGTGTAAGGGGGAAGCTGGACGAGGCCGTGGCGAGGGCTGTGAAAAGGATTACCTTAGGGGAGAGCCTGCCGGATACCATGAGGGAGATCGGGGCGCTGCTGGACAACCTTGCCGGGGCGAAATTCACGGGGAAGGTGGGGGCGGAGGGAGTGAAGGTGCATCTGCCCCTGGAGAGCGTTTCCGGTGCGGTCAGGAGGGTGGAGCCTGATGCCCTCACCCTAGACTTCTGGCAGTCTGCGGGGGGCCTGCTGCAGGATCTGGGCAATGTGTTCCTGACCCTGCTGGGGAAGGGGATCGAGAAGGACGATATTCCAAGGGGCGCATCCTACCGCAGCGCAGTGTATGATGCCTATAGGGGAAGCGGGCAGGCAGCGGTGGGATCCGTGCTTGAGCAGGAGATCGCCGGGAAGCTGCAGGAGGAATTCGAGAAGACGGGTGTTTTCGGTATTCCGATTCGGATCATGAGAGAGCTGAAGCAGGACATTCTGTGTGCGCTGTATCTGAACTGAGGCCGGCGGGCAGGCATTCAGGGACGCCGCTGTCCATGGGCGTGCCGGGGTCTGCGTCTAGGGATGCCGCTGTGCATGGGCGTGCCGGGCTTCTGCGTCTAGGGATGCTGCTGTGCATGGGCGTGCCGGGCTTCTGTGTGCAGGGATGCATACAGTCTGCTTTCAGGACTGGCGGCAGGGACTTCAGGGAGCAGGCTCTGCCGGATCTTCAGCGAGGGAATTTGAAAGGCACAAGGGGGTATGGCTATGAACGATATGGATCTCTCGCCAGTGAGAAGCGCAGCGAGACAGCTTGCGGGACTTTTGCCCGGCCCGGAGACCCCGGGCGGGGAGATGTGGCGTTTTTTCCATTTCCAGACCGTCGACTACTGTGCTCTGGAACGCACGGTGAGGCTGGCCTGCGGGCAGAGGAAGCTGCAGGGGCAGCCGCTCTTTGTCTCTGCGGGGGAGTTTGGCAGCTGGGTCTCCGGCGGGGACGGGAAGAAAAGGAAAGAGGAGGACTATGATTTTGAAGGGTCACAGGAGCTGTGCGGCGTACTGAGGGAGGGCCATATGATCTTTGTATGGCAGGCCTTTCCCAGAGGCGAGGCAGGCCCCTCCAGAGATCCGAAGTACAGCCAGCTCATGCTGGAATTTCTCCGCTACTGCGAGAACCGGCGGGCGGAGAGACTCTGGGCAGGGGAACACGGCAGCGCATGGGAAGAGAGGGAGGCTGCCTCGAGGAGGGTGATCTTCGTCTCCTATGGCCCCTCCTGCCCTCTGCCGGAGCTTCTGCGGGAGTCCCTGCGGGTCATTGCCTATCCTCCGCTGACGGCGCAGGATTTTTCCGTGCTTCTGCAGGAATACTGGCATCGGAACGAGGAGTGCCGACAAGGAAGATACGGCGGCAGGGAGCTGGCGGAGGTGTTGCTGGGGCCGGCTGGAGAGTGTCCCGTCTTCGATTCAAAGACGCTGGAGTGGTATGCAGACAATATGGCAGGCATATCGGAGCTGAATGTGCGCCGCCTGCTGGGGGAAATGCTGTCTCGGGGCAGTGCGGACTTCTCCAGAACGGATGAGATCGAGCCGGTGATCGTGAATTATAAGAACAAGGTACTCCAGCAGCACGGGAGGCTGGAGGTTCTGCCCTCGGGAAGCGTGGCGGGCAGAAACATCTATGGTCTGGACACGGTGGAAAAATGGCTTGAGAGCCATGAAAGAATTGTCCGGGAGCCGGGGCTGGCGCCTACGGGCATCCTCTTGGTGGGCATTCCGGGCACGGGAAAGTCGGCCACGGCAAAGCTGGCGGCGCAGGTCATGCACCTTCCCTTGGTCAAGCTGGACATTTCCCGTATTCTGGGGGGCTATGTGGGGGATTCCGAAAAGGGAATGAGACAGATGCTGGAGGATCTGAAGTTCGCCGCCCCCTGTGTCCTATGGATAGACGAAGTGGAGAAGGCCATGAGCGGAGCAAACACGAGACAGGGGGAGGGCTCCGGCGTCATGGAGCGTCTCTTCGGCATGCTTCTGACCTTTATGCAGGAGAACGAGAGAATCGTCTTTTCCGTGACCACGGCCAATGACATCAGCCAGCTCCCGCCGGAGTTCTTCCGGAACGGCCGGTTTGATCAGGCCTTCTGTGTGATGATGCCGGAGTACAGCGGCTGCTGCAGGATCATGCAGGGAAAGCTCACCCCCTATATGCGCCGGCTGGGGTGGCTTGGCCGGGAGGAGACGGTGGCGCCCGGCTATGCAAGGGAGGTGTTCAACGGCTGCATCGGCACAAAGGAGCATCCCCGCTTTCTGACCGGAGCCGACATAGAGGCCCATGTGAGGGAGCTGTTCAGCGAGTACGGGGACGGCAGGGGAGGATGCCCCGGGGCGGAGGAGCTGGCGGAGAGGATGCGCCTGGTGGCAGGACGGATGCGGGCGCAGGCCAGTGCCGATTCTGTGGCCTCCATGAGGGACATTGCATTCCGGTATCTGGACCTGATACAGAGGGGATTCATAATGGCAGGTTCCTCGGAGACGCCCTTTGTGAAGGAAAATCTGAATCTGGACGGAGTGCGGTATTATAGGTTCCGGGAGGGCGACAGGGGGCTTCCCGAGAGCTGTGTCCGGCACCCGGATCCCGAAAAGCTTCACAGGGAGCTTGCCTCGGAGATTCCCGCAGAGTGGTATGACGCAAGGTTTTTCCAGTGTCTGGTGCACGAGATGGATGAACTGGTGATCTATGACAGGGAGAGGACGCCGGAGGAGACAAGGAGATCCTATTATGAGCTGATGGCCTCCTTCAGGGAGCGGTGATTGGTAATCCGGAAGGAAGGGGAGGGCGGTCAAGGACCCTCCCCAATGGATTATCAGGTTCAGGTCAGCGGCTCTGAATGTCTGCTCCGGTATTGCTTTATAGGATGTTTTGCTGTTTTATACTGCATAACGCTGAATGCTGCCTAA
>CANOFQ010000031.1 GCA_947565325.1 uncultured bacterium | reverse complement strand
GTATACATTCTGGCCACCCTGTCCGGCGTATCCTTCAGCCCCTCTCTCGACGGTTCCTCGCCGATTCCTTCTAAAAGCAGCCTCACGGCCTCCCTGATTTTCCCCTGATCTACCATTTCTTCCATTCCTTTCCGGCTCTGCCGCCCCTAGGGGCCGGCCGTCCCACTGTGCCTGAGGCATCCCGCTGCCCCATCCCCTGATACCGGCGTTCCGTCATCTCCGCCGATAGGGCAGCCGAACCTCTCTGCCCTGACCCTTGGCCACAATCTCCATCAGCCGCCCCAGAAAAGACAGCGAGCCGAAGGCTATGACCACATCATCTTTGCCTGCCAGCAGCAGGCTCATCTCCACCGCCTCTTCAAGACTGTCGGCGGCAGTGACCTTGGGATGCACCTTGGCCACCTCTCTGGCCAGCTCATAGGCCGGCAGCGCCCTCGGACTGCCCGGAGACGCCACCGTGATGATCTGGTCGGCAAGCCGGTGAGTCCGGGCAATGATCTTTTCATATTCCTTGTCCGCAAAGACCCCCATGATATACAGGATCCGCTTTCCCTTGAAATAATACTCCACAGACCGGGCCAGATTTTCGGCCCCGTCCTCGTTATGGGCCCCGTCCACGACGAACCACGGCTTTCTGCCGATGACCGTGAACCGGCCGGGCCATCTGGCCTCCGCCATGCCCCTGCGCAGCTTTTCCTCTTCCACCGGAAAGCCCCTGCCCGCCAGCACACGAAGGACCTCCAGCGCCAGCACGGCGTTGCCGATCTGGTACTGTCCAGCCAGCGATATCTCCAGCTTCTTCATGCCGCAGTAGTCGAAGCTCTGCTTTTCCAGTCCGTAGCGCACATTCGCTGCCTTCTCCGGATCCGCCTCGGACAGCGGACAGCAAAGCTCCGCCGCCTTGCCCCTGATGACCTCCATGACCTCCTCTGACTGCCTCAGGACAACTGCCGAACATCCCTTCTTCAGGATCCCCGCCTTCTGGGCAGCGATGGCAGGCAGCGTATCTCCCAGAAACTTCATATGGTCCATGCTGACGGAGGTGAGCACCGCCGCCAGCGTATTTTCAACTATATTCGTAGCATCCGTCAGACCGCCCATTCCCGTCTCAAGGACAACGATATCACATTTCTTCTCCTGAAAATACAGAAAGCCCATGGCAGTCTCAATCTCAAAAGGCGTGGGACGGGACAGCCCTTGGGCAGTCATGCCATCGCACACCTCCTTTATCCGCTCCATCAGCCGGCAGACGGCCGTCTTCGTAATCAGGCCGTCATTGACCTGAATCCTCTCCCTATACTCAAAAATCGTAGGCGAGATATACCTCCCCACCCGGTAGCCCCCACATCTCAAGACAGAGGCCAGATATGCAGACACGGAGCCCTTGCCGTTGGTTCCCGCCACATGCACGAACCGCAGCTGCTTCTGGGGATCCCCCAGCCTGCCGCACAGCTCCCGGATACTGTCCAGCCCCAGCACTATCCCTGCCTGCCCGGCCTGCTCTATGTATTCCATTGCTTCCTTGTAAGTCATTTCCTGCACCTTCTTTATATCAAAATCCAGCTCCGGAATGAAACCCGGAGAGATTAAATCCAGCATCAGAATTTCTTCTGCGCAAAAAATCTCCCAATCTTTTCACTGCCGTATATCTGCAACGTATATCTGCCCTTCCGAGGGACATACTGAAAGCAGATACGCCCTGTCAGAAGCAGGGCGGCCCATTTCCCCAAATAAGGAGCGCCCCCCTATGAACCACGCCATGAAGACTTTTTTAAAAAACTTCCTCAAATGCGGCCTCGCAGGCTGGTGCATGGAGATCCTTTTCACCTCCATGGACTCCCTGCGCCGCCGGGACATGACCCTTCAGGGAACCACTTCCCTCTGGATGTTCCCCATCTACGGCAGCGCCGCCGTTCTGTCTCCCCTGGGCCGTATGCTGCGCACCAAGCCTGTCTGGGTACGGGGAAGCGTATACATGGGCCTGATCTTCTCCGAAGAATACCTTACCGGAAGGCTGCTGGCAAAACGGGACGCCTGCCCATGGGACTACGGCCGCAGCCGCTGGAACATAGGCAGGGTCGTCCGCCTGGACTTCGCTCCCTGCTGGTTTCTGGCCGGTCTGATTTTTGAGCGCCTTCTGTGCCCGGCCGCTCCCCGTGGGGATACCGGCAAGAAGCCTGCGTCCCCTTAGCCGTCCGGCTGTCCGAAGCAGGACCTCACGCCCCACGGAGAGCCTGCCTCCGGTTCAGCCCGTCAGAAATGCGCTTCCTGCTCCTGCCTGCCGGATACACACAAGTTCCGCCTGCTTTCGGTCAGTCTGTCGGAGCTGTGCTCCTAAGCCTCCTTGTCAGGCATCCGCATCCTCCGCATCTTCCATCTCCCCCGAGCCGATGTCCAGCATGTTCACGGTGCGCCTCTTAAGCCTCGCCTCCTCGGACTCCTTCAGGATGAATTCCTTGACTTCCTTGGAATGCTTGATATGGTGCAGCACCAGCTGGGGATGGGTGGTGTCCCCCGTATAGCAGGTCACGGTGCCGAGGCCGAAAATCTTCTCCATCAGCGTCGCACTGTGGGACACGTCCTGCACCTTATACATATAGCAGTCATTCTCCACCGTCTTTAAAAGCCCCTCGTCCACAGTGATCATGTCCTCTTTCACCGTATACTTCGTAAAAGTAAAGGGGAGTCCTAAAAAAAGCCATCTTTTTCTTTCCACGTATGCCATCTCCATACCTCCCTGCATCAGGCCGTCTCCGGCTCCATCGGCGGCAGCGTCCTCCTGCGGGCACTTCTTATGTCTGCCCTGCGCCGCCCTGTCCGGTTCTCCCTCATAATCCTCTGGCAGCGATTTCCCGCCGCCCGCCCGGGATAAGCCCGGAACCGTTTCTGCCGCCTTCTGTCTCATTATAGTCTAACACTGCAAAATATGCAAATCTTTCTTTGATTTCCAAATCTCCGAATTCCAAATCTCCGAAAGGTAACTTTTATTTTCGACAAAAATCCCTTGCCTCCTCTCATACGCCATGCTATACTCAAAATATCGTCATTATATTGACACAAAGAATAATACAAGCAGCGTGACACAAGGAGGAACAAACATGAAAAAAGCAGCGTTACTGGGAATGGCACTCCTGCTGTTCGGAATCCAATCGGTTCCGGCAGCCGCGCAGGAAACGCAGCCCCCTGCAGGTCAGGGCATTTTTGCAGATGAACCGATGACAAATCCGGCTGAAACGAAGATGCCGGAAGCCCCTGAGGTACCGGACGCTTCTGTGCCCACATCATCCCAATCAACAGATCCCGACGGTGCTGCGGACATGGCCGGGTACAGCTATGGAACGCCCTATAAACCTTACGATAACGCTAAATACACGCTCTACTACACGGTTTCAGACGGCCACGCCAGCATCACCCGCTGTATGAGCGACACCTCAGAGGAGAACTGGGGAAGGCTGGTGATACCGAACGAGATCGAGGGTCTTCCTGTCACCGATATTGCATTCGCTGCATTCAGCTCGTGTACGGGCCTCACTGGCGATCTGAAGCTGCCCGACGGTATCACTAAAATAGGCACGAATGCCTTTTTTATGTGCAGCGGCCTCACCGGCGATCTGACCTTGCCCGGCTCCCTGACTGAAATAGGAAACGGTGCCTTTCGTGACTGCAGCGGCCTCACCGGCAGCCTGACCCTGCCAGCCGGTATAACCAAAGTAGGTGACAGCACTTTCTTTAACTGTTCCGGCCTGAACGGCAGGCTCTCGCTGTCTGACGGCCTGACCGAAATAGGCGCTTACGCCTTTTATAACTGCAGCGGCCTCACCGGCGGCCTATCACTGCCAAACAGCTTGACAAGCGTCGGGGATTTAGCCTTCTATGACTGTTCCGGCCTGAACGGCAGGCTCTCGCTGTCTGACGCTCTGACCGAAATAGGCACCTATGCCTTTTATAACTGTGGCGGCCTCACCGGCAGCCTATCTTTGTCGGACAGCCTGACAAGCATCGGTGATTCAGCCTTCTATAACTGCAGCGGCCTCACTGGCAGCCTATCCCTGCCGGGCAGCCTGACAAGCATCGGAGAGTCGGCCTTTTATAACTGCAGGCTTCTGACCGACATCGTTGTCCCCGGCAGCATAAGCAGTATCCCCGAAGCGGCCTTTTACGGATGTGACAGCGTCATCAATATCAGCATTCCGAAAAGCCTCAGCTCCATCGGCGCTTTCGCCTTCTTCGGCTGCTGCGGGCTGACCCATGTCTATTATGAGGGCAGCCAGGAACAGTGGGACGCCGTCAATATCAGTCCGGAGGGCAACGACGAGCTGTACGCAGCAACCCTTCATACCGAAAGCTATTATGCGACCAACGCCATGCCGCCGGCATTTGCCAACTGCGATAATCCCGTCAAGGTCCTGAAGCCCTACGACTCCAATGCGCCGCTGCAGAGCTACAATCAGGGAGACAACGCTTATACGACCTATGGCAGGACGGTCAGATCCTACCTCTACGACCGCGGCAACGGCTTTACCCGGGTGGAGTCAGACTACGATGGCTCCGTAAAAATTGAAAACTATGATACTGCCTTCCGATTCCAGTCCGGCTGGACTCTGGATCCGGAGCTGCCCATCTGGGGAGGCTTTTATGCGGGTGAAAAATACAATTTCCTCATTTTCGGCCAGACGAATCCGAATGAGGACGACTCTGTTGAAGTTATCAGGGTCGTAAAATACGATAAGGACTGGAACCGGCTGAACTCCGCCAGCCTGAGGGGCGCCAATACTACCGTTCCCTTCGACGCTGGCAGCATGCGCTGTTCCGAATACGGCGGCATGCTCTATATCCAGATCTGCCACCAAATGTACACCAGCTCCGACGGTCTCAGGCATCAGTCGAACCTGTCCCTTTCCGTCAGGGAGGCCGACATGAGGATCATGAAGCATTTTTGCGCAGTGAACAATATTACTTCCGGCTATGTCAGCCACTCCTTTAACCAGTTCATACTGACCGACAGCGATCAGAATATCGTCACCCTGGATCACGGCGACGGATATCCCCGCTCTGCCGTCATCATGCGCTATAGCTTAAAACCGGGCCAGAACCCCATCTACAATCCTGAGTTGGCTTCTGTAAATCTCTTTACATTTCCCGGCGAAACAGGAGATAATTTCACCGGCGCCTCTTTAGGCGGACTGGCAGAAACCGAAGACGGTTATATCGCCGCATTCAATTATTCACCGGAGGACACTTACGACGGCATCCGGAAAATACATATCTCCTATCTGCCGAAGGACAGCTTTGCGCAGGAGAGCGTCAGCATCTGGACGGATCCCTCCGCAACGGGAACCACCCCCGTACTTGCTCCCGCAGGACTTGACGGCGGCTACGTCCTCTGGGAAAGCCCTGACGGGTCGGGAAGCGTCCATTACGTGCGTTACGACGCAAAAGGAAACGTGTCCCAGATCAGATCCTGCGGCAATGTGATGCTCTCCGACTGCCGGCCCATTTACTGTCAGGGCAGGGCCATCTGGTATGCCACCCGGGACTCCGCACCCATATTCTATGCTTTAGATGAAAGCGGAATCTCCGTCTACGACGGATCCGGCCAGCCTGCTCCCGACCAGCCGAATATCGAGCAGGTGAGCAGCTTCGTCTCCCGTATGTACACCGTAGCTCTGGACAGAGAGGCAGAGCAGAAAGGACTGGACGACTGGACCAACCGCCTTCTCACCCACCAGACGGACGGGGCCGGAATCGCTCACGGCTTCATCATGAGCGATGAATTCAAGAACAAAAACCTGCCTGATGAAACCTATGTGGACATCCTCTACCGCACCTTCTTTGACCGGGAGGCTGACCCAGACGGAAAGACCACTTGGACGGAAGCCCTCTCCAACGGCAACTCCCGGGACTTCGTGCTGGCCGGCTTCGTCAACTCCGTGGAGTTTGACAATCTCTGCGTCAGCTTCGGCATCACCAGAGGCACCATGGCAAACGGCGAGAAGGCCATAGGCCCCGGCGTGCGCCAGTTCGTGAACCGCTGCTATCTGAAGGTACTGAGCCGAGAAGGCGAGCCCGCAGGTATCAGCGACTGGACAAGCCGGATCGCCAGAGGGGAGGAGACCCCGGAGAGCGTGGCGAAGCTGTTCTTTTTCTCGGAGGAGTATGCCAACAAAAATACGGGCGACGAGGACTTTGTGGAAACGCTCTATCAGACCTTCATGGACAGAGCATCGGACCCCGCAGGCAAGAGCGACTGGCTGGGACGGCTCTCAAACGGCGCCAGCCGCGAGGAGGTGTTGGAGGGCTTCTCCCGCTCTCAGGAGTTTGCCGGCATCCTCCAGTCCTTCGGCTTATAATGGCGGCTTATCGTATTGATAATCCATGGCTGAGATGATAATCATGATGATCCCGGCTAAAATTTTATTGAAACTCCTCCCGCAACGTGGTATGATAAATGAAGCAGACTGTAAAGGAGGTTCCCCATATGACCGCAAGAGAATGTATCAAGGGCCGCAGAAGCATCCGCAAATTCACGGACCAGCCCGTTTCCCATGAACTGCTGGCTCAGATCGTTGAGACCGCTTCCTATTCACCCAGCTGGAAGCATACCCAGATCGTCCGCTACATCGCCGTGGAGGGCGAGAAAAAGGCCGCTCTGGCCAAATGTACCTCCCTTTTCCCCGGCAACGGCGTGATCATGGAGAACGCCCCCATGGTAATCGCAGTCACCATCATCAAGGGGCGCAGCGGCTTTGAGCGGGACGGATCCTTTTCCACTCCCAAGGGCGACAGATGGCAGATGTACGATGCAGGCGCCGCCAGCGAGGCTTTTTGTCTGGCCGCTTACGAGCAGGGACTGGGCACCGTGATCATGGGGCTGTTCGATGAAGAAGAAGCTTCAAAGCTGCTGGAGCTTCCGGAAGGAAGAGAGCTGGTGGCTCTGATTCCCATTGGCTATGCCGCCGAATCACCCGTGGCACCCAGACGTAAGGCTGTGGAAGAATTATTATCCTATCAATCATGATCCTATGGGGAGTCGAAGAGTTTTTCTCTTCGGCTCCTTTTTCGGGCAGTTCCGAATCCGCCTTCGGTGTCTTCTCCTCTGACACCTCTCGGGAGGCTCCGGCCCCGGGCATATGAGAGCGCCTTGTGTGAGATCCCATGCCCGAAGACACATACTATATTTTCAGAAACGAGGTATTTGAGAAATGAGACATTTGATGAGTCCCCTTGACTTCTCCACACAGGAGCTTGACCGGCTGTTCGCTCTGGCAGGCGAAATCGAAAAGAACCCTGCCAGATACGCCCATGCCTGCGACGGAAGGATACTGGCCACCTGCTTCTATGAGCCCAGCACCCGCACCCGCCTGAGCTTCGAGGCCGCCATGACCAGACTGGGCGGGCAGGTCATAGGCTTTGCGGACGCCGCTTCCTCCTCCGCCTCCAAGGGGGAGAGCGTGTCCGACACCATCCGCATCATCTCCTGCTATGCGGACATCTGTGCCATGCGCCACCCCAAGGAGGGCGCTCCCATGGTGGCAGCGGAAAAATCCCTTATCCCCGTCATCAATGCCGGGGACGGCGGACACCAGCATCCCACCCAGACCCTGACGGATCTGCTGACCATCCACAGTCTGAAGGGCAGACTGGGGAGCTTTACCATCGGGCTGTGCGGCGACCTGAAATTCGGGCGCACGGTGCATTCCCTGATCAAGGCGCTGGTGCGGTATGATGATATTAAATTTGTCTTTATCTCCCCTGAAGAGCTGCGGGTTCCCGATTATATCACGGATATGCTCAGAAGCAGGAACATCCCTTACGAGGAGGTCATCCGGCTGGAGCGGATCATGCCCGAACTGGATCTTCTCTACATGACAAGGGTCCAGAAGGAGCGCTTTTTCAACGAGGAGGATTATGTACGGCTGAAGGACTTCTATATCCTGAATACGGACAAGATGGCACTGGCCAAAAAGGATATGCTGGTTCTCCATCCCCTCCCCAGAGTCAACGAGATCTCCGTGGAGGTGGACGCCGATCCCAGAGCGGCATACTTCCGGCAGGCCAAGTACGGCGTCTACGTGAGAATGGCGCTGATCCTCGCACTGCTGGAGCTGGAGCCCGTATGCTGCTGAGCCTGTGCCCTATGCCTTCTCTATGGTTCACTTGCGGTTCGCATATGATTCACTTGTAAGGTATATGCGATTCATTTGAGGCGCTCACGGGATTCATTTGCGGTTCTTATGTAATTTGCTTATGTTCTTTAAATTATTCTCCTGCAATTTCCCTGCGGCACCGATTCCGCTGTCTGCAGAGACAGACGGCCGGTTCCGCTTTATCCAAAATATAGAAAGGACATCTCATCATGTTAAATGTAGGAAAACTGGAAGAAGGCTTCGTGCTGGATCATATCAAGGCCGGAAGGAGCCTGGAGCTGTATGACCTGCTCCAGCTGGACAAGCTGGACTGCACGGTGGCCATTATCAAGAACGCCAGAAGCGAAAAGATGGAAAAAAAGGACATTCTGAAGGTGGAATGCGACATCAACACGCTGGATCTGGACGTGCTGGCCCTGATAGACCACAATATAACCGTAAACGTGATCAAGAATGGGGAGATCGTAGAAAAGAAGGAGCTGGCCCTGCCCAGGCAGATCAGAAACGTCATCCGCTGCCACAATCCCAGATGCATCACCTCCATCGAGCAGGAGCTTCCCCACATCTTCTTTCTGGCCGACGCAAAAAAGGAGGTCTACCGCTGCAAATACTGCGAGGAAAAATACAACTGGACAGCAAGGCTGCTGTGAAAATACTTGAGGCGCTGCCCGGACTGCATATCCGCCCGGCAGTGCCTCAAGCCAAGCTGCTCTGCCGCCGCAGTTATGACAATTGTTTTCTTGTCTTTTTTATTTAGAGTTGACAAACCATGACTCCCGTGGTAAGTTAAAGATAAGTCAAGGTCTGAATTCTTTACTTCTGTCATTCTGGGCGTGTCGCCCGTCGAGAGTCTGATTCCTTGTCTATACCCCAGAGACTGCAGGGATTCGGAAAAAGCATCCCTGCACACGAACAGCATAAAGCCGGAGGAGCCGTGTATGGGAGAGAAGGATCTTTCACAGAAGAGTCTGGAATATTATCCGGATGTGTTTGCGGACTGTGTGAATGCGCTGCTTTACGAAGGAAAACAAGTGCTAAGGAAGGAAGGGCTCCTTCCCGCACCCACAGAAACAATATACCCTGACACAGAAGGCAGGCTGCGCAGCCAGCTTCAGGATGTCAGCAAGTTCGAGACGGAGGGAGGCAGTGTCAGGGCGCAATACACCATCGAGAACCAGACGCGGACAGAAAAGGGCATGGTTCTGCGGAAGGCAGGATATGAAGGCGCCATATACCGCAGACAGTACATGGAGCGGAACATATCCATAAAAAGAAGCAAATACACGAGGGAAAACAAAGCTGCGAAGGGAAGTACATCCGCAGAGGAAAACTCATCCACAAAGAGGAATGCCTATCCGGTGATCAGCATGGTGCTGTACTGGGGACGCTCCCAGTGGAACAGTCCCCGCTCCCTCAGACGCCTGACGAAGGGAAGACTGCCGAAGGAGGCGATGAAATATGTGGATGACATCCGGCTCCATGTCTACGAGATGGCCCGCCTGCCGGAAGAAGTCCGCAGGAGATTCCGAAGCGACATGAGGATCGCAGTGGACTATCTTGCGGAGGGGAGCAACTATGTACCTACGGGCCAGAAAATCCTGCACACGGAGGCGCTGCTGCGGCTGCTGAGAGAGCTGACAAGGGACGAGAGGTACGAGAAGATACTGAAATCGACCATGGAGAAAGAAAAAAAGGAGGGAACAACCATGTGTGAATTATTGGACAAGTACTGGAACGGAGGGGTCGCCGAGGGCGAAGCCCGTGGAAGAACCGAAGGAAAGGCTGAGAGCGTGGGCATCATCAGGAGTATGTATGCACACATGCTGACTTCAGAAGCCATCGCCGAGCTGACCAGTCAGAGGCGTGATTACGTCGACAGCATAATTGTTCTATGCGTCAGGTATCCTCTTGAGGATGATGTAGCCATCGCAAAAAGGCTCCTTGCCGGCGAAACGCCCCAGAGCCCTTAAGCAAATAATCCCGCATCCGCTTTTCCGATCTATAAAAAGAGCCTATATAAAGAGAAGCCTTCGGTTTCCCGTCAGCTTCTCAGAACCTTTATTATGCCATTTTATAGATTGCTATTTCCCCTCGGGTATAGTATAGACTAACATATATAATGACTACTGAACGTTCAGAGGCCTCCTCACAGCTCCACCAGCTCGTACTCCCTGCTGCCCACGCCGATCTTCGCCGCCGCTTCCACGGTGTGCACGCCGTTTCTGGACTCGATGCGCTCCAGCAGATGGTCGCGCCCCGGATCCTCGGATCCGTACACCAGATCCAGACAGGCCTGATCCAGCGCAACCGGATCCAGAGACGCCAGAATGCCGATATCTCCCATGGCAGGATCCTCTGCCACGGCACAGCAGTCACAGTCCACGGACATATTTTTCATAATATTGACAAAGGCTATCTTCTCCCCGAAGTAATCCACGATGGACTTGCCGGCATCCGCCATGGACTCCAGAAAAGAGTCATGGTCCGAGGACCAGAAGGCCTCCACGTCTCCAACCCCATGTATATAAGCCTTTCCGTGAGAGGATGCCAGACCGATGGAGATGTTCTTCAGCGCACCGCCGAAGCCGCCCATGGGATGGCCCTTGAAATGGGACAGAACCAGCATGGAATCATAATTCTCCATATGCCTTCCCACATAATTCTTCCGTATCTTCTGTCCGGACGGTATATCCAGCTCCAGCTCGCCGTCCTCGTCCAGAATGTCCACCTTGGCGATATCCGTCCAGCCGTGCAGCTTCATGGTCTCCCAGTGGGCCTGGGTGGTGTTCCGCTTTCCCTCATAGGCAGTGTTGCATTCCACGATGGTGCCCTTCACGTGGTCTATCATCGGCTTCATAAACTCAGGCCGGAGGAAATTCTGGTTTCCTACCTCCCCGGAGTGGAGCTTGACGGCTACCCGGCCGGGCAGCTCCACACCCATGGCTTCATACATCCTGACCACCGCCTGCGGTGTTATCTCTCTCGTAAAATAAACCTTTGCCTTATCCATATCCACATCATCCTTTCTTCATATCGCCAGACAGAGAAAGCATCCGCTGCTGCCTGCCCCGTCCTCAGCGGACACGGTTTCTCCTGACGGCCGCTCCGCCTCACTCTGGTATGAAAGGATTATACCACATTTATATCCGCCGCCACAACCCTGATTTTTCTCGGAGACACCTCCTGAGGAAAGCCGCTGCCCCTTAGGATCCTCTCGCATCCCTGCAGACATCGAAGCTTAAGATCACCTTGAACAGATCTCCGTCGATCACGATCTCCATTTTCCCGCCCTGCAGATCCATCAGGCTCTTGGCGATGGACAGCCCCAGACCGTTTCCCTCCATATGTCTGGATCTGTCTCCCCTCACGAAACGCTCCTCCAGCTCTTCCCCCGAAATATCCAGCGGGTACTTTGACATATTGCGGAATATGATCAGCACACGCCCCTCCCCCGCATCCACGCTCAGGTACACCCTCGATTTTTCCTGCGCATATTTACATATATTGTTCAGCAGATTGTCGAACACCCTCCAAAGATGCCTCCCGTCAGCCATGATCATCACCGGCTGCTCCGGCTGCCGGGCAATCAGCTCCAGCTCCTTCTCCTCCATCCTCTGCTGGTATTCCCCCGCTGCCTGAGACAGCAGCACTCCTACCTCGCAGGGCTTCAGCTCCACCTCCAGATTCCCCGTGGTGGCCTTGGACGCCTCCACCAGATCCTCCAAGAGCTTTTTCAGCCGTCTGGACTGGCGCAGCAGAACCTCTGCGTATTCCCGGATCCGATCCTCTCTCCCGGCCGCCGGCCCAGCACCTTCCGGCCCGTCCTCTCTATCCGCCTGCATATCTGCCTGCGCTGCTGCCTCCTGCACGGAAAGCGGCTTCTGTCCCCCATGCTCTTCTTCTGCCCCGCTTCCAAAAGCCTCCTCGCAGATCAGATCCGCATAATTGATTATTGACGTTAATGGTGTCTTTATGTCATGGGACACATTCGTGATCAGCTCTGTCTTCAGGTGCTCACTCTTCATGCGTTCCGCCACAGCTCTGGCTATCCCCTGCCCGAGACTGTTCAGATTCTCCCCATGCTCCCTGAAGCTCCCGAACATCCTTGAGATATCAACCCGGTAATCCTCCTGCCCTTCCGCCAGCGCCCTGCTGGCTGTCAGAAGCTTCTTGCAGGTCAGGGCGATGTACATGACAATGCACAATAGAATAAGCTTTTCCAGTCCCCATAGCAGGACTGCTTCTTTCGCCCTGACGAAAATCAGTACTCCCAGAAACTCCAGAATACAGATTCCAAGAAAGAACGTCAAAGTCAACGGAACCATGGGAAACGCCTTCAGCAGAGCCCTGAGTCCCCTGAAAGCGAACCCCGCCCCCCTCCGGAGCCCCTGCAGCACCATACAGATCAGACTGTTCCTCCACCATCCGCCCCTTTTAAGCCGCAGCGCAAGATCCATGAGATAAAGCGCTGCCAGCACCGCCATGATCGCCCCTGCCGCTGCGGCTCCTACCGCCGCCAGCCCGTGATAATATACCTCCTCCGCCAGATCATACGCCCACGTGGCAAAAAAAACCAAGGCTACTCCGAAAACAGCTGTCAGCAGGTCCAGGGGAACATAGGTCAGCACACCGGGCACGATCCCCTCCCTGTCATTGCGGTGTCCTGCGCCACAGAGAAGAAAGATAAGGCATATGCCGCAAAGGAAGATACATCCCGCAGCCACTGCGATCAGCAGGTACCGAAATTCGTACCCCCATGTCACCAGCCTCGCCAGATCCTGAAATTCATCCTCCTTGGGGAATTCCGGATCCATATAGATCCGGAACCAATATTCGCCCGATCTCCTCAGAGTATGCCCCTCGATCTTTAACCCGTCTGCCCGTCCGCCGAAGTTGCAGGATACGTCTGTGACAATCCCCGTCTCATATGCGCTCCGTGTGCTCCAGATGACCCGCCTGGTCTGCCCATCATAATAGTACAGCTCCATATCCAGATTTCTGTTCTGGCAAAGCTCTGCGGCAGTCTTTGTATCTCCCAGCAAAAGATAGTCCTTGACCTCGTAAGAGACGGTGCGCATCATGCCCTGCAGCTCCTTTACCAGCGCTCCCTCCAGACTTGACGTATAATATCCCGCCCTCCCCATATAAAGGCAGCTTAAGGAAGACAATAGGCCTATAAAGCTGCAGATTGCCACCATGCAGAAGGCTACGGCCTTTGCCGCCGTGGAGCCGGTCAGGCGGCCCTTTTTCTTTTTCCGCTTCCCTCTTCTGCCCTCTCCGGAGTCTTCCGCCCTCCGGGCCGTCCGCCCCCTGCTGCCTTGGGAGTCTTCCGTCCCCCGGGCCGTCCGCCCCCAGTTTCCCTCACTCTTTTCTGTCTCTTCAACGGACATGTTTTTTTCCATGGATATCTCTTTATCCATGGACATCTCTTTATCCATGGACATCTCTTCCATGGACATCTCTTCTTCCATCCTGCTCTCCCGTCTTTTTCCCATGTCTAAGCTCCTCTCCCCTTTCTGCGCCGCTCCCTTTCCTCTGGCCTCTTGTATCTCCTTCGGATTCTGCTTTCTTGCCCCGTTTCCGGTCCTGCGGACAGCTCCTGCCCCCTCAGCCAAGCTTCTCGCATTTATACCCCTGCCCCCAGACCACCTTCAGATATCTGGGTTCTGCAGGATTGATCTCCAGCTTTTCGCGGATATGCCGTATATGTACCGCCACCGTATTCTCACTTCCGTAGGGCAGATCGTTCCATATCTTCTGATAAATCTCTCTGGGAGAAAACACCTGTCCCGGATGCTGCATGAGAAGCTTCAGTATCTCATATTCCGTAGGGGTCAGCGCCACCTCGTCCCCGTCCAGCGTCACCCTCTTCTGGGCATCGTCAAGCTCGATCCCTCCGCAGCGGAGCAGATGAGGCGTAGGATGCCCCGACCCCAGCTGCATGTATCTGCGCAGCTGAGACTTGCACCGGGCGGACACCTCCACCGGATTGAAGGGCTTCGTGATATAATCGTCCGCCCCCACCGTAAGTCCCAGTATCTTGTCGGAATCCTCCGATTTGGCGGTCAGCAGAATGATCGGCACATTGCTCCTCTCCCGGATCTTCACCATGGCCTCTATGCCGTCCATCTCCGGCATCATGATATCCATGAGCACCAGATGGATCTCCTTCTCCTCCACCACCCTCAGAGCCTCCCTGCCGTCGAAGGCCTCATAGAGCGTATAATTAGGATCGTTCAGATAAATCTTCAGTGCATTCACGATATCCCGCTCATCGTCACAGATCAGTATATTGTACATACCCGCCCATCCTCCCGGAATGAAAATCGATTTTCATGGATCCATTGTAGCAAAAACCGCTTTAACATTAAATGGGGAAATTGTTTAAGATTTGTTTAAGAAAGGCAGGCCGCCTGCGCTGCCTGCCCTTTTTTTGTCTGCCGGACGAATCCGCCGCCCGGCAGACGCACCGC
Organism: uncultured bacterium; assembly: GCA_947565325.1. Taxonomy (GTDB): domain Bacteria; phylum Bacillota; class Clostridia; order Lachnospirales; family Lachnospiraceae; genus Acetatifactor. The sequence goes on along the minus strand of CANOFQ010000031.1, from coordinate 3,713 downwards.
CAAGACCATGGCTCCAACATGCTCGTCACGCAAGTCAAAAGCCATGACTGCCCCCATGCCTGCCATCTCAAGCACAACGGTGGCAATGACCGGAGTCATGACAGAGTTGAGAGAACTGGAAAAATACCTCATCCCACCCACTCTCTGATAATACTTCTTCGGCAGAATTCTCGTGGTTGCCACCTCTGAGGCCGGCTGCTGCACGGTATTCATCAGACCGTTCACCATGTTGATCAAGTACAGATGCCATATCTGCAGATTGCCGCCCTGCAGCAGTACCAGCACAACCACAGTGGTAGCTGCCGCCACGGAATCACATACAAGCATGGTGGCCTTCTTGTTCCACCGGTCGCTGAACGCCCCTGCGAAAATACTCAGAAGCACATAGGGCGCATAGGTGCTCACCATCAGCAGCGCAGTCACCAGTGCGGATCCCTTCTGCCCATAGGACCAGATTACCAGCGCATAGCTTGTCATGGCGCTGCCCAGCCCGGAAAAGGACTGGGTGACCCACAGCAGCAGAAAGTTTTTCATTTCTCCCAGCGAGTTTGCCTGATTTTTTATATTGCCCATTATATGATTTTTCATAGACCTTGCTCCTTTTCAATGATAATCGTCAATAGCCCGACACAGCCGCAAAACAGCTATGCCTGCCTGCGCAGCACTGAATTCCGCAAGGTCTTTGAGCAGACCCCTTACGTCGCTCCATGCAGCCCTGCTCTAAAAGACCCTGCATGGAGCTGTCACAATGCACAGAAGCATGATGCTCCCTCCTTTTCTTTAAAACCGCCTTCTTCTGTTATCTGCCGTTACAATACACATATCCTGTCTCCCTTTGCATATACTATCCCTGAGACACTTGTCATGAACCCTGAACCGCTTCTATAAACAATACCCTGACCACTGCCATAGACAGCCGCAGGCGGCAAATCACAAGATGCCTGCCACGAAATATGAGGTGCTGTCATAATATGAGGTGCCCGACATGAACCATAAATGTCTGAAAGCTTATACCCTTGCAGGAGTTTTTTTCGTGCTGGCTGCAGGATCCCTTGCCCATTTCCTATATGACTGGACAGGCAGAAATCCAGTCATAGGCCTCTTTGCGCCGGTCAACGAATCGGTATGGGAACACATGAAGCTGCTGTTCTTCCCCATGCTGCTCTACTCCGTCTTCATGGTATGCAGACGCAGGGGCCGAAACCCCTGCGTCCTTTCCTCCCTATGCCTCGGAATCACGGCCGGAACTCTTCTGATCCCCGTTTTGTTCTATGCCTATACCTCTGTCCTTGGCAGAAATTTCCTGCTCTTAGACATCGGGACATTTATTCTGAGTACCCTGACCGCCTTCTGGCTGGCCTATCGGCTGACCCTCTCCTGCAGGGCAAAGCCCTACACCCTCCTGCTGTGCGCCATGGTATGCATCCTTTTCGCATGCTTTCTTTGGTTTACCTATCATCCCCCACACAGCAGGCTGTTTGAAGTACTCCGCCTTATTGAGCGCTGTCCGGCAGTTCCAATATAAGCTGTGCCAGCCGGCAGCTTTCCTCGTCCAACTCAAGGAACTCTCCGAGCAAGCCCGCCTGCTCCTTCCGCAGCTTCGAAGATGCGGCGCCAAAGGCATCCGATTCATTGTATTCAATACCACAAGCCGCAGCTCCCTCCAGCCGGCCCCGAAAGTCAGACATCTTATCTGCAATTTCCCGGCAGTTGTCCGCCATCTTTGCCAGATAGGTTCTCCCTTTTTCAGGGAGCAAATCCATGCTTTCTTTTAAGTATGCCGCCGCCGCACGACGGGAATCGATAAGATTGACCATCATACTGTCATTGACACACAGCCTCCGCTGAACATTCTCCTGATCGGAGGCGGGCCGGAAGGCGGAATCCTCTGTAAGCCCCCTGATCCATGCCTCATAGGCCTCCTTTCCCTGATAATAGCCTCCTGCCCGAGGAGCATGGAAGGAAGAGATCAATATGGAGAGGGAAGCTTTCAAAGCATCCTCCAAAGATGCCCCTTCTCCCTTCTCTCCGAAATGGATCAGCAGAAACGGCCAGAAATCATTAAAGAGGTAGCCCTCATTTTCCTCAAAAACCAGTCTTCTGTCTTTTTCGATGCGACTTTCCGCCCCGGAACGGCCCTCTTCCACAGAGCCGCCCTCCTCTGTGCAGTCAGCGTTCGCCATATCTGCACAGCCTTCACTTTCCAGCTCTTCAAAGACCTCCCTGTCAAAATAGGTGCGGCACAGAAAGCGGTCTCCGTTTTCTGTATACCCTGTTATGACGCCCCATTCAGGGGCCACCCGCAGGTTGATGGCCAGCACCGGCCTTCCCCTGCGAATATCCTCCATGACGGCGAGCCGTTCCGCCTTTCTCTCATGCTTCTCCACTCTGTCCACCATACGGAACGAATAGCCCAGACTTCGGAATAATGGTGTGGCATAGTCAAAAGCCACCAGTGCGTCGGTGCAGCTATAGTCCCAGACATCCGTAAAGCATACCCTCCAGCAGGCGCCGCTCATGCCCATGATCCTGTGATAGGAGCAATGCTCCCCCATATACTGAAAAGCCGCATGCAGCGCACCTGCCCAAGGACATTCCATCCCTTCCCCCCAGGCCAGCCGCATGACGCCTTTCAGGATGCATTTCCCGCGATCCGCAAGGAAAAGTCTGGTACGATGGCTGCCATAGCAAATCTCTTCGTTTTCCGGACAGCTGATCACATGAATTCCGTCAGCGTTTTGATAAACCAGCGTCAGATATTCCGTGTCGTCGCTGGCAGTACTGCTGGGGAAGGTTTCCTGATTCACCGGAATCTTGTCCCAGCGGAAGTATTCATAGTGCTTCATCTTCTGCATGGCAGAAGAAAACTCCCTCTCATTCCCATAATAAGCGCCGATGATCTGAAATGTCTGCCCCTCCCCAAAACACGTACTGTCCTTGTCCAGAACAAGGCTGTCGTTCTGCAGCGCATAAGAAAAGAAGACGCCATTTGAGGTCTGGTATTTCACGGTCAGCATCTTCAGCCGGCCGCCCGGGATGGCCACGCCCAGAAACGGTTCATTCACATAGACGCAGAGCGCATTGCTCCGCACCATATTGTCCACGAAATGAGTCACCGGGATATGGGTCTGCCCGTCCGTATAGACTGCCTCAAGCACAAAAAGCTCTCTGGGACACAGCAGACTGTCAATACTGCATTCCAGCGCCTCCGCCAGAGCGGGAAGAACCGCCGTCTCCGGCAGGCATCTGGCATTTTCCCATTTTGACACAGCCTGCGGGCTCACCTGCAGCCGCTCTGCAAGCGCCTCCCCCGTAAGCCTGCGCTCCCTGCGCAGAGCCGCTATCCTTTTTCCTACCTTTTCCAAATCGATCATGTACAATGCCCTCCTTGATTTTCCTTTTTCTGAGATGTAGCAATTCATTGCAGGAATCACTTTGCGAATTCCGCAGTTCAGGAATCATCGGCGAAACTACTCCGTGGATCCTGCAATCATAGGCCTATTGCCGAAATCTCTCCGTGCATCCTGCAATCATAGGGATATGATAGACGGAAACAGCAGCATTCACCATACATACAAGCTGAAACAGAAAAATAAAAAATCAACCTGAGGTTCAGACCTCAGAGTCGTCAGGGCAGATTTTGACATTCTCATTCCGGATGGTCTATATCGATAATAGAAAACTGCTTTGTAAAAGTCAAGAGATTACTTGCA
>CANOFQ010000030.1 GCA_947565325.1 uncultured bacterium | reverse complement strand
AATGGGGATTGGATTTCTCTTTGCTTGCTGGGGCACTAGCATTAACGATTTTGAAGGAGGATACTAGGGCCAGATACAAAGTAGCTTACTAGCTTGCTGCAGGGTGGTTCATTTTGCAATTCATTTTGGGCAATTTTTTCTTGACATTTCCTGAAAATGGAGTTATCATGCATAATAGTTTGAAAATCAAATAAATTGAATATCAAAATATTCGATAAACAGATTATATGAAATGGTATTCAGAACCATATCATAGAACTATAAAAGACAGTAATTAAGAAACAGTAATAAGAAAAAACAGAGATGTAGAATTAGAAATGTAGAATTAAAAATGTGAAATTGAAAATGTGGAAAAATGCAGAGCAGAAATGTGAAGCATAACAAAAATGAGAAAAGGAGAGAAAGGTATGTTTGACAGACTTAAGGCAGTGATCGAGGATAAGCTGAATGCGGAGGGCGTGGAGATCACCGAGAAGACGAATTTCAAGGAGGATCTGAATGCGGATTCCTTGGATCTCTATGAGCTGGTGATGGCTCTGGAGGATGAGTTCGGGACGGAGATACCTTCCGAGGATCTGGAGAAGCTGGCAACTGTGGGAGACGTGATGGAGTATCTGGAGAACAAGGGCGTAGAGCTGTAGGAAGAGAGAGGGCATGAAGACAAGGATAACGGAGCTTTTAGGAATAGAGCATCCCCTCATTCAGGGCGGCATGGCGTGGGTGGCGGAATACCGTCTGGCATCGGCTGTTTCCGAAGCCGGGGGGCTGGGCATCATCGGGGCAGGCGGCGCACCGGCAGAGTTTGTCAGGGAGCAGATCCGGAAAGCCAGAGCGGCCACGGATAAGCCCTTCGGACTGAACATCATGCTGATGAACCCGGAGGCGGATGCCATCGCACAGGCCGCTGCGGAGGAGGGCGTGAAGGTGGTGACCACCGGCGCAGGCAATCCGGGCAAGTACATGAAGCTGTGGAAGGAAGCTGGCATCCGGGTGATTCCCGTGGTGGCCAGCGTGGCCATGGCAAAAATGATGGAGCGGGCCGGGGCGGATGCGGTAGTGGCCGAGGGCATGGAGTCCGGCGGACACATCGGTTCGGCAACCACTATGGCGCTGGTGCCTCAGGTGGCGGATGCGGTGGAGATTCCCGTGATCGCAGCAGGAGGCATAGCCGACGGGCGGGGATTCGCCGCCGCTTTCATGCTGGGTGCGGAGGCGGTGCAGATGGGTACCCGCTTTGTGGCTGCCAGTGAATCTGTGGCCCATGAAAATTATAAGAAAAAGATCATCGGGGCAAGGGATATTGACTCTGAGGTGACGGGCATGAGCCATGGGCACCCGGTGCGCCAGCTCAGGAACCAGATGACCAGAGAGTACCTGAAGCTGGAGAAGGCAGGGGCGTCTTTTGAAGAGCTGGAGCAGCTGACCCTTGGAGCCCTGCGGAAAGCGGTAGTGGAGGGGGACGTGATGAACGGAACCCTGATGGCAGGACAGATTGCCGGGCTGGTGAAGCAGGAGCAGTCCTGCCGGGAGATCGTTCAAGAAATCATGACAGAGGCGGAGTCTCTGCTGGAGGGAGCCGGACTGAAGTGGAAGTGATCAGGCGTAAGGCACAGACCAGACAGCAGAGTGCGGATCAGATAGGGCAGGTTAGATGATAGCGCACAAGCCACGGCAAGGCGCAGACCGAACAGCAGAATGCGGACAGAACGAACGATAGCGCACAAGCCACAGACCACACAGCAAAGGCGCAGATCAGGCGGCTGAAATCAGGCAGCGGATCAGGCACGGATGAGAGGGCAGTGTTCCAAAGCAAGACGGCGGAACCGTAAGGAGGAGTAAGGGATGGGAAAGACAGCGTTCATTTTTCCGGGACAGGGCGCACAGTACTGCGGAATGGGCAAAGATTTCTACGAGGTCTTCAGAACAGCCCGGGAGGTATATGATCTGGCAGAGCAGGCCGGGGGAACCGACGTGGCCAGACTCTGTTTCGAGGAGGCCGAGAGGCTGGACATAACGGAATATACCCAGATCGCTATGCTTGCCACGGAGGTGGCGATTCTGAAGGTGATGGAGGAAAAGGGATTCCGGGCGGACTGTGCCGCAGGCCTGAGTCTGGGTGAATACGGCGCACTGGCGGCGGCAGATGTGATGGAGCTGTCCCAGCTGTTCCGGCTGATCCGCTGCAGGGGCATCTATATGCAGGAGGCCTATCCCACGGGAGGAGCCATGACAGCGGTTCTGGGGCTGGATGCGGAGATCGTGGGAAGGATCTGCGAGGAGACGGAAGGGATCGTGAGCATCGCAAACGACAACTGTCCGGGCCAGATCGTGATCACCGGGGAAACGCAGGCTGTGGAGGCGGCAGCCGCAAGCCTTAAGGCGGCGGGCGCAAAACGCTGCGTGCCCCTGAAGGTCAGCGGCCCCTTCCACTCCTCTCTGCTTCTGGGAGCAGGGGAGAAGCTTGCGGCACAGCTGGAGGAAGTGCCCGTAAAGGAGCCCCGGATTCCCTATATATGCAATGTGGAGGCGGCTTATGTGCGGGAAAGCGCTTCCGTGAAGAGACTTCTGGCAAAGCAGGTCTCAGGAACCGTGAGATGGCGTGAGACCATGGAGCTGATGCTGGCGGACGGCGTGGATACCTTCATAGAGATCGGGCCGGGCAAGACCCTTGCGGGGTTCTTGAAAAGGATGAGCCGGGAGGTGCAGGTGATCAATGTGGGCACAGTGCAGGAGCTGGAGGCGGCCAGAGGCCTGCTGGGGATCTGACTGCCCATGGAGTGCATCCTATAAGGGAGATATGCGGAAGGGTTCTGTAAGGATGCGGTTCACAGACAAGGGATAATATCGATAGACATTATCCCGGCCCGGAGCGAAGCGGAGTGGCCATCCCCCGCGGAGGGAACCGTGTCCGCTTGCGGATATGGAAGGATATGCAGGCATGGGCTGCCGGGTCTGCGGAAACCTTACGGCAGAGCGCTGCAGGAAGGAATGGTGACAAGATAAAAGATGAGCGGGGAGCTATGTGAAAAAGAGCTGGCGGGCAAGGTGGCGCTGGTGACAGGCGGCAGCCGGGGAATCGGCAGGGCCGTTGCCTGCGCTCTTGCCCGGATGGGCGCAACGGTGCTGGTGAATTATAACGGATCAAGGGAGCGTGCCATGGAGGCGGTGCAGGAGATTCTGGACGCAGGAGGGCGGGCGGAGGCATACGGCTGTGATGTCTCTGACTATGATGCCTGCGGCAGGATGGCGCAGGAGCTTCTCCAGAAGCATGGGCATGTGGACATTCTGGTGAACAATGCAGGAATCACGAGGGATAATCTGATCATGCGCATGACGGAGGATGATTACGACAGCGTAATGGATACGAACCTGAAGGGGGCGTTCAACACGATCCGGCATTTCTCCCGTGTCTTTCTGAAGCAGCGGAGCGGCAGGATCATCAATATCTCCTCTGTCTCAGGGGTGACCGGCAATGCGGGGCAGGCCAATTATTCGGCCTCCAAGGCGGGGCTGATCGGGCTGACCAAGAGTGTGGCAAAGGAGCTGGGGAGCAGGGGAGTCCGGGTCAATGCGGTGGCCCCCGGCTTTATAGATACGGAGATGACAGGCGCCCTGCCGGAAAAGGTCAGGGATGCCATTCTGGCGGCCATCCCGGCAGGCAGGGCGGGAACCGTGGAAGACGTGGCCCGCACAGTGGCTTTTCTGGCAGGCAGGGGCGGTGACTATATCACGGGCCAGGTGATCTGTGTGGACGGAGGCATGACCTGTGCATAGGCAGTCTGGCTCGGGCAGTTTTAGAGAGAATGCGGAGGTTGGAAACAGGGATGAAAAGAAGAGTCGTGATCACGGGCATGGGCGCCGTGACGCCCATCGGCATCGGCATCGGAGAGTTCTGGGCCGGCATTCGGCAGGAAAGGATAGGGTTCGGGCCTATCACGGGATTTGACGCTTCGGGCTATAAGTGCAGGCTTGCAGCCGAGGTGAAAGGCTTCGAGCCTGAAAAATATATGGATAAGAAGGCTGCCAGACGCATGGAGCCCTTCTGCAGGTATGCCATGGCGGCAGCCGGAGAAGCCATGGCGGATGCCGGGCTGGACATGGAGAAGGAGGATGCCTATCGGGTAGGCTGCTGCGTGGGCAGCGGCATCGGAAGCCTGCAGGCCATGGAGAGGGAATACGGAAGGCTGACGGAGAAGGGCCCCGGCAGGGTGAGCCCGCTGTTCGTGCCCATGATGATATCCAATATGGCTGCGGGCAACGTGAGCATCGCCTTCGGCCTGAAGGGCAAGAGCCTGAACGTGGTCACTGCCTGCGCCAGCGGAACCCATTCCATAGGCGAGGCCTTCCGCTCCATCCAGTACGGAGAGCTGGACGCCTGCGTGGCAGGCGGTGCGGAGGGAGCCGTGACCCCGCTGGGGATAGCGGGCTTCTGTGCGCTGAATGCGCTGTCGGAGAGCGGTGACCCGGAAAGATGCTCCATCCCCTTCGACAAGGACAGAAGCGGCTTTGTCATGGGCGAGGGAGCAGGAATCGTTGTTCTGGAGGAGCTGGGGCATGCCAGGGAAAGGGGGGCCCGGATATACGGGGAAGTGCTGGGCTACGGATGCTCTTCCGATGCCTACCACATCACATCCCCGGCGGAGGACGGCGCAGGGGCGGCCAGAGCCATGAGAAACGCTCTGGAGGACGGCGGGGTGAGGCCGGAGGAGCTGACCTACATCAATGCCCACGGCACGGCCACCCGCATGAACGATCTGTTTGAGACCAGAGCCATCAAGCTTGCCTTCGGGGCCCATGCGTATAAGCTTAAAATCAATTCCACAAAGTCCATGATCGGCCACCTTCTGGGGGCTGCGGGGGCAGTGGAATTCATTACCTGCGCAAAGGAGCTGCAGGAGGGCTTCATCCATAGGACGGTTGGGCTCCGTGAGACAGAGGAGGAGCTGGATCTGAACTACTGCAGGGAAAGCTGCCGTGAGGAGGTGCCCTATGCCCTCAGCAACTCGCTGGGCTTCGGGGGGCACAACGCCAGCATCCTCATAGGGCGTTTTCAGTGATTTCTCAGGAAGGAGGCCGTGAATCATGTCATTGTATACCGCAAAGGAGATCATGGAAATCATTCCCCACAGGTATCCCTTCCTGCTGATCGATACCATAGAGGAGCTGGAGCCGGGAGTGCGGGCCGTAGGACGAAAGTGCGTTAGTATGAACGAGCCGTACTTTCAGGGACATTTTCCGGGGAATCCCGTGATGCCGGGGGCGCTGGTCGTGGAAGCGTTGGCACAGGTGGGGGCAGTGGCCATTCTCTCCCAGCCGGAGTGGAAGGGGCGCACCGCATATTTCGCAGGCATCGACAAGGCCAAGTTCCGCCGGAAGGTGGTTCCCGGAGACGTGCTGGTTCTGGAGACAAGTATCGTGAAGGTGAAGGGGCCCGTCGGCATCGGCAGGGCGGTAGCCACCGTGGACGGCAAGAAAGCGGCGGAGGCGGAACTGACCTTCGCCATCGGATAAAAGAGATATATGAAAATCCTTCCCCTCAAGGGCAGCGGAATGCAATGCATCTAAAGATGCATGAACGGAACTGGAAAACAGTTTCGGAATGAAGGTGCCCGGAAGGATTTGCGGGCGCACGAACTTGCGACCGAAAACCCTTCCCCTCAAGGGCAGCGGAATGGAGAAACGGAACTGGAATAGGAGGCAAAGAAAATGAGCAGGCTGCTGAAGCGCTCCAAGACAGGCAAATATACACTGCTGAAACAGAAGCGTTCCACTTTTTTCACAAAGCAGTGGAACGGGGCGAGGCAGAACGCCAGAACGGCCGGAACAGCCCCGGAGGAGGCTTCTTCTGAGGCCGGGCGCAGCGAGGCGGGAGAGGCTCGCCCCGGCGAGGGGTATAAGATCCGCTGTCCCAAATGCGGCAGGATGGTAGAGCGGGACAGAGTGGTGAAGAGAAAATACATCTGCTATGAATGTGGCGGCTATTTCAGGGTCAGGGTGAACAACCGTATCCGCATGGTGGCAGACCCCAAAAGCTTCGAGGCATGGTTTACGGATATGCCCGTGTCCAATCCGCTTGACTATGAGGGGTACGAGGAGAAGCTGGCGGAAACCAGAGAGAAGACGGGGCTGCAGGAGGCGGTGACCGTGGGAAAGTGCAGGGTGTTCGGGGAGGAGATCATGCTGGGCATCTGTGATTCCCGGTTCCTTATGGCCAGCATGGGCCATGCGGTGGGAGAGAAGATCACTGCGGCCATAGAACGGGCCATAGAGGAGAGGCTGCCGGTCTTTCTGTTCTGCTGCTCCGGCGGGGCGAGGATGCAGGAGGGGATCATCTCCCTGATGCAGATGGCAAAGACCGCCGCCGCTGTCCGTAAGCTGGGCGAGGCGGGGCTGCTTTACTGCACCGTTCTCACCGATCCTACCACGGGCGGGGTGACTGCCAGCTTCGCCATGCTGGGGGACGTGATCATGGCGGAGCCGGGGGCGCTGGTCGGCTTCGCAGGGCCGAGAGTCATCAGGCAGACCATCGGCCAGGAGCTGCCGGAGGGCTTCCAGACCTCGGAATTTCTGGTGGAGCACGGCATCATCGACGGCATCGTGAAGCGGGAGAACCTGAAGAAGACCATCTATTTTCTGATAAAGTCCCATCAGGGCAGGGAGGGGGAGTATGCCCGGTTCCTGCCGGGAAGCGAGAACCATTTCATTCTGAGCGAGGTACTGAAGGAGCAGTCGTGGAACGAACATCCCCGGAATGTCTGGGAGAAGGTAAAAGCGGTCCGAAGGGTGGAGAGGGCCTCGGCCTGCGATTACATAGAGCATATCTTCGATTCCTTTGTGGAGGCCCACGGGGACAGGAGCTTCCGGGACGATCCTGCCATCGTAGGGGGGATCGGATTTCTGGACGGTCAGCCGGTGACCGTGATCGCCGAGCATAAGGGGAAGGACATCCGGGAATGTCAGGAGAGAAATTATGGCATGCCCATGCCGGAGGGGTACAGAAAGGCGCTGCGTCTCATGAAGCAGGCCGAGAAGTTCAACCGTCCCATCGTCAGCTTCGTGAACACTTCCGGAGCCTTCTGCGGCATCGAGGCGGAGGAGCGGGGGCAGGGAGAGGCCATCGCCCGAAGCCTGATGGAGATGTCGGCCCTGAGGGTGCCGGTGCTGTGTATTTTCATCGGTGAGGGAGGCAGCGGAGGCGCCCTTGCCACGGGAGTGGGGAACGAGGTCTGGATGCTGGAGAACGCTACATATTCTATCTTGTCGCCGGAGGGCTTCGCCTCCATTCTATGGAAGGATTCTTCAAAAGCCAAGGAGGCCAGCGAGATCATGGGAATCACGGCGCAGGACTTAAAGAGGCTTGGTGTCATTGAAAGGATCGTGCCCGAGTTCGGAGGGGCGGACAGCGTCACGGCTGCTGCCATCGGCGGCTTCCTGAAGGAAAAGATCAAGGAATTCCTGACGGGCTTCGAGGGCATGACGGGGGAGGAGATCGCAGCCCATAGATATGAGCGGTTCCGCAGGTTCTGACTGAAGCAGGAATTGCGGTCGATGATTAGGGGCGGACTTGAAAAAGCCACGTGGCAGTGCGGTTTAAAGGGACGGCTTTCAGAGGGGCTGCGATAAGATACCTAGCAGGACGGGATTTCGGTGTTAGTGGAAAGGGTGGTTTTGGATAAATGTCAGTCAGAATAATGGGAACGGGAAGCGCTCTTCCGAAGAAATGCGTTTCCAATGAGGAGCTTGCGCAGCTGGTGGACACCTCGGACGAATGGATCCGGGAGCGCACGGGCATCGGGAGCAGGCATATATCCACCGGGGAGACGGTGGTGTCTCTGGCTGCCGAGGCCTGCTGTAAGGCACTGGAGAACGCAGGAAGGAAGGGAGAGGAGGTGGCGCTTCTTCTGGTGGCCACCTGTACGCCGGAGGACGCCCTGCCTTGTGCGGCCTGTCAGGTGCAGGACAGGATCGGGGCGGCGAAGGCAGTGGCCTATGACCTGAATGCCGCCTGCGCAGGCTTTCTGTTCGCCGTGCATACGGCATGGGCCTATCTTGAGGCAGGTATTTATGACAATGCCCTGATCGCTGGGGCGGAGGTGCTGTCCAAGATCGTGGACTGGAACGACAGGGGGACCTGCATTCTGTTCGGGGACGGCGCAGGGGCCGTGTATCTGGAGCGATGCGAGGAAGCCCGGGGAGGGATCCTGAGCTTTGTGCAGCATTCCGACGGAGGGCGGGGAGCAGTGCTGTCCTGCGCCGGAAGGGAGCAGGAGAACCCCTATTTTCATGGGGAGCACAGGCATCCCTATGTGCAGATGGACGGACGGGAGGTCTTTTCCTTTGCGGTGCGGCAGGTGCCTGAGGCCGTCAGGGAGGCGCTGGCAAAGGCGGGCCGGGAAGTAAAGGACGTGGATCTGTTCGTGCTCCATCAGGCCAACCGGAGGATCATAGAGGGGATCGCCAAGAGGCTGTCAGCAGACATGGAGCGCTTTCCCATGAATCTGGAGCGTGTGGGGAATACCTCCTCGGCCGCCGTTCCGCTTCTGCTGGACGAGCTGAACCGGCAGGGGCGGCTGAGGCAGGGGATGACTCTGGTACTCTCCGGCTTCGGCGCAGGGCTGACCTACGGAGCTTGTGTGCTGCAGTGGTAGGACAGCCTGCGGGGGAAGCAGATCAGGGGTTTTATGATTTTCTTGATCAGTAGTCAAAGCGGTGTTCATTCACGGGAATTTCTTGATTAGTAGTCAAAGCGGTGTTCGCCCACGGTGATGGTCTGTGTCAGCTTTTCGTTTTGATACGGTTTGCGGATCTCTATCAGATTCAAGACCGTATAACCTTGCTTTCGCAGAAATTCTATCATGCGGTGATTGTTGGGATGAACGTAATTATAAACAGTGTCCTCACCGTAGGAGGCGGCGATTTCCTCTGCCTTACGGTGCAGAGCGGTGGCAACGCCGCAGCGGCGGTATTTTTCCCGAACGAAAAGGGATTCCGCCCACACGACCCCGTCATCAATGCGGCACACGATGTATCCTGCATATTCGCCGTCTACAAGAGCGGCAAACACGGGAAATCCCGCTGAAAGGTATTCCTCTATTTCCCTGCGTCCCGCTTCGGTATCAGGTTCGGACAGGATGCCCTTATAGGAACGCAGCTCTGTGCGAAACAAGGCCGCCATCTGTGCAAGCGCATTGTTCACCTTTGTGACTTGGCATAGCTCCATTCAACTGTCCTCCTTGCTCTGTAATCTGAAATTCACAGTCATTATAGCAACAGAATGTAACAAAATCAATATGTAATAAATTTAATGGTACCATATCTGCATCGGATTGCCTGAGTCCGTGAAGCCTGAGCTGGTACGATTGCTTTTAAAGCCATACTTTATAGGTGCAGGAGGAGCCCGGACGCAGGTTGTCCTTGACATTTTCACAAAAACTGATACATTATATTCATTGAGGTTCAGGAAACCGAGGTCAGGAAGGCCGAAGCCAGGGCCCGGTGCAGGGCAGAACCAAGACTCGGAGCAGGAGGAAATCAAGGTTCGAGACAAGGCAAAGCCAAGGCCGGGGCAAGGCAGAACAGCGGCCCGGTGCAGGGCCAAAGGCAGGCCAGACCCAAGAGCAGGGAGGATAGGTACGGCAAGATGGCACAGACTACGAAAAGATCTATAAATGAGCTGCTGGTCAACCTGTTCAACCATGTGATGGATCTGGAGGCCAAGGCGGTCATCACGGAGGAATACAGCGACATCACCAATAATGACATGCACATCATAGAGGCGGTGGGCGTGGACGAGCCCAGAAACATGTCCGTGATCGCCCATAGGCTCTCAGTGACCGTAGGAACCCTGACCACAAATATGAATGGACTGGAGAAGAAAGGCTATATCAGGAGGGAGCGCAGCCTGAAGGACAAGCGGGTGGTGTATGTGACGCTCACGGAGAAGGGAAGGAAGGCCTTTTTTCATCACCGGGATTTCCACAAGAAAATGATCAAGGCCATTGTGAAGGATCTGAGCGGGGAAGAGATGGAGATTCTCTACCGGTGTCTGGTGAATCTCGACAGATTTCTGGAGCCGGACAGCAAAAAGGAAGAGAGCTGAACGGCCCGGCCCTTCAGGCAGGCTTTGGCAAAGACTGAGAGCGGTCTTCTAAAGGGGCCGAGGGTGGTATGGATGAGCAGGAGTGAAGACGGCGACAGAAGGTTCGGAGGGATAAAGACTGTCATCTATGGCCGGACCATAGTGATTCTGCTGGGCTTTCTGGCGCAGCTGATTTTGCTTGCGGCGGGATATTATCTGCTGAGAAACTACAATTTTCTTTTTTATGCCTTGTTTCTGTGCATCAGCGCCGCAGCGCTGGTGTATATTTTTAATACCCGGGGGAATCCGGACATGAAGCTGACATGGATGCTTCCCATAGCCATCTTCCCGGTCTTCGGTGCGATCTTCTATGTGACTATCATGTTCCAGCCCGGGATGGCTAGGATGTACAATAAGCTGAGAAGTCTTTCCGAGCAGACGAGAAAGCAGCTGTCCTTCAGGACGCAGATCAGGAGCAGACTGCGGGAGGACAGCCCACATATGGGACAGCTGGCCTATTATCTGGAGCAGAGGGACAACAGCCCCGTGTACGGGAACACGCAGGTAAAATATTACCCCTTGGGAGACGTCCAGTTCGTGGACATGGTGGAGGAGCTGAGGAAGGCGGAGAAATTCATTTTTCTGGAGTTCTTTATCGTTCATGAGGGAAGGATGCTGGACACGATACTGGAGATCCTGCAGGAAAAGGCCAGACAGGGCGTGGAGGTGCGGTTCATGTGCGACGGCACCAATGTCCTGCTGAACCTTCCAAGCTTCTTCCCTAGGCTGATGGAGGACGAGGGTATCCGGTGCAAGATGTTCGCACCCATCAGGCCGATCTTTTCTCCCCATTACAACAACCGGGATCACCGCAAGATACTGGTCATCGACGGCAGAGTGGCATTTACGGGAGGAATCAATCTGGCCGACGAGTATATCAACGAAAAGACCCGCTTCGGCCACTGGAAGGATGCAGGGGCCATGATCAGAGGGCAGGGGGTGGAGCGGTTCACCTATATGTTCCTTGAGATGTGGAACGAGTCCGAGACCGGACCGGAGGCCTATGAAAAATACAGGTCGCCGGAGGACTGCGGACAGCCTGACGATGGATATGTGATTCCCTACAGTGTCTGCCCGCTGGGGCAGGAGCGGGTGGGGGAAAGGGTCTATCTGGACATCATCAATACCGCCCATACCTATGTGCATATCATGACCCCCTATCTGATACTGGATCATCAGATGCTCATGGCTCTGACCTATGCGGCCCTCAGGGGGGTGGAGGTGATCATCATCATGCCCCATATCCCGGACAAGAAGTATGCGTTCATGCTTGCCAAGACCTATTATAACCAGCTTCTGGAGGCAGGGGTGCGGATCTGTGAATACGAACCCGGCTTTGTCCACGCAAAGGTGTTCGTGTCGGATGACGCAAAGGCGGTGGTGGGCACGGTGAACCTGGATTACCGAAGTCTGTACCATCATTTTGAATGCGGTCTGGTGCTCTATCGGAATTCTCAGGTGGCGGTGATGGAGAGGGACGTTCAGGACACCCTGAAAAGATGTATTGAGATGACAGTGGAGGATTATAAGAGGCTGAAGCTGACGGACCGGGCGCTGGGGAGGATCATGAGATTTCTGGCGCCTCTGATGTGAGCCGGCGGAAGCAGAAAACAGGGCGGGTTTTAAACCTGCCTGTTTTTTATGCACACTGGTGAAACCTTTCCTGATGAAAATCGTCTGTTAGGATAGAGGGACACGGGAAACGGTCCTGCTGAGACAAGAAGCAGGAAGCGGGAAGCGGCATCGTCAAAAGGGGAACGGTCTGCAGAAAAGAGGCAGTAAGCAGTCCCGGGACTGGAATAGGAGGGCAGAGCTTGAAAGATACAGAAATATTGGACTTGTACTGGGCGAGAGATGAGCTGGCGATCACGGAGACCCAGAAGACCTATGGAAAATACTGCTACAGCATCGCATGGAATATCTTGTTCAGCAGGGAGGATTCCGACGAGTGCGTGAACGACACGTGGCTGCGGGCATGGAATGCCATCCCGCCCAAACGCCCCGGCCGTCTGGAGCTGTTTCTGGGCACGATCACGAGGAACTTATCTTTGGACAGATGGAAGGAAAGGCATGCTATGAAGAGAGGGAACGGTGAGATGATGCTGGCACTGGACGAGCTGGCTGAATGTGTGCCGGACGCAAGGGGCACGGAGGAGCTGGTGGAAGCGGCTGAGCTGGAGCGGCTGCTGAATGAGTTCCTGCGCACCCTGCCGGAAAAAGAGTGCAATGTATTCCTGCGCCGCTATTGGTATGTGGAGGAATACAGGGACATTGCCAGGCGCTACGGGATGAAGCTGAACACGGTCAAGACTTGTCTGTTCCGCACAAGGGCAAAGCTCCGCAGCTATCTGGAGGAGGAAGGAGTAATATTATGAGCAGGAACATAGATGACAAAATGCGGGAGCATGCCCTGCGCATCATGGAAGCGCTGTCCGGCGTGGACGAGGAGCTGCTGGAACGCTGCAGCCGGACCGGATCCTATGGGGCCGGACAAGAGACCGGAGCGGAGTATGAGGAGAGAAGCACACAAGAGGCCGGAAACCGATTGAGCAGAGCCGAAGACGAACCCGGAACAGGGCATGGGAAGGGAAGCGGACAGAGGGCGGGAAGCCCGCAGGAGGGCGGCAGGAAGAGGAGATCCCGCAGTCTGGGCAGACGGCCTGTGTGGCGGTTCCTGGGCACATGGGCTGCTGCGCTGCTCTTTGCGGCGGTGGGGATCGCCGGCTGGCAGGGATATCAGCTGTTTGGCAGAGTCGGCAGCGACAGCGGCCTCGGAGGAAGCACGATGCAGGACAACGGCACAGAGTATATGTGGACGGGTATGGGCGGCCCACAGGAAGGACAGAAAAGCGAGGTGGAGGGCGGTATCTCGGAAGAAGTCCCGGAGGCCGGGGCAGCAGATGGAACGGAGCAGGAGGGCCACAAGGCATATGGGTATGAGGGAGCCGACGAAGAAGTGGCGGCTCCGAAGGACGGCGACGTCACGAAGGATGAATGCTGGGAGACGGACGGACTCCAAGAGCCGGAAAGCGTCAATGCGGCTCTGGAATCGGATGAAGAAAAATGCCGGGAGATGAACGCACGGGTCTATACGGAACAGGAGGCACGGAGTCTGGAAGGGCTGGGAATTTATGTGCCGGATACGCTGCCGGAGGGGTATGGCTTCCACAGAGCCTACACCAATCTTGATCTGGAAAGGGAGAACCTCACGGTGTGCTGGAGCAGGGGGACAGATTATATCCTGCTGCATCTGGAAGTGACGGAGGGGGCTGCGGAAACCGTGGAGACAGAAAAGCCGGAGACCTATGACCAGCGCCTGTATAAGGTTCCTTATGGTGAGACGGTGCCGGAGGAATATCGGCAGGTGTTTATGGATCCCTTGTTTGCACTGGACGATCTGACGCTGGAAATCATAGAGAGCCGTATGACAGTCTATGAGGACGCAGGGGACACTGACACACCCAGAGGGGGATTTCGGGTTCTGTACCCGGAGGGAGTCGTGGTGTCCTTCCGGGGATGCGGTACGGCGGAGGAAATCCAGGAGATGTTCTGCTCTATGGGGGAGTGAAGTCGTCGTTCTCCCGCATACGGTAGCCGATGCCAACCTCAGTGAACACATACTGGGGCTGAGCGGGATTCTGCTCGATCTTGCGGCGGATATTGGCCATGTTCACCCGCAGGATCTGATTGTTGTTGTCCGTGTACGGCCCCCATATGTTTTTCATGATGAAATTGTAAGTCAGTACACGGCCTGAGTTCTTTGCCAGCAGCGTGAGGAGCTGATACTCAATCTGGGTCAGGTGAACCAGCTCTCCGTTGAGCCGGACGGTACGCTTGTCGAAATGGATCTCCAGATTCAGGGTTTTGTAGACCGTTTCCGGGAAATTACCGCTGCTGTGGCGCAGGGAGGTGCGGATCCGGGCCATCAGCTCCGCTGTGCCGAAGGGCTTGGTTATGTAATCGTCGGCACCCATGTCCAGGGTTCTGACCTTTTCCTGCTCTTCGGTGCGGGCGGAGATGACTATAATGGGAATACGGCTCCAGCAGCGGAGTTTCTGAAGCACCTCGTGGCCGTCCACATCCGGAAGGCCCAGATCCAGAAGAACCACGTCCGGGCAGAGAGAGGCGGCCAGACTTAAGCCCTCCCTGCCCGTGAAGGCCGCAACGGTCCTATAGCCGTTCCCGTTCAGGGCGGCAGTGATAAAAGAACAGATGGCTTTGTCATCTTCTATGACCAGTATGCTGAGTCGTGCATTCATGACGGGTTCTCCTGATCTCTCGACTTCGGCAGGGTGAAGACAAATTCTGCCCCGTGTTCATGGTTCCTTCCTAGGATGGTTCCCTGATGTGCGGTTATGATCGTCTTGCAGATTACCAGACCGATGCCCATGCCCTTATATGCATCCGGTGCATGGACGGCGGAATAGTCGGTGCCGTCGAACAGGCAGTTCAGTCTGTCCTCCGGAATGCCGTTTCCGTAGTCCCGGACGGTGAATGTCACCTGCCGGGGTTCGCTTTCCACGATGATGTCCACGGGCTCGCTGCTGCCGGAATGGAGCACTGCGTTTTCCAGCAGGTTCAGGATCACCTGCTCTATCAGCACCACATCCATGGGAATCAAAAGAATTTCCTCCGGTATCTTCACGCGGACGGCACAGTCAGGGTGCCGTTTTTCCATTTTCTGCAGAGACTCACTGATCACCTCCTCCACAAGCTCGTCGTTGGTGGTGATGGTGGGGCGCTCCTCCCTGATGCGGGTGATGGAGAGCAGGTTCTCCACCATGTTGATCAGCCAGTGGGAGGACTGCTGCACATTGACCACGAGCAGTCGTTTTTCCTGCTCGCTCAGCAGAGGCTGGTTTTCCAGAAAGATGAGGCAGTTACCGAGAATGCCGGACAGAGGTGTCCGCAGATCATGAGAGATAGCCCGGAGAAGGTTGGCCCGTGTCTTTTCCATATCCGCCTCTGTCAGCTGCTTTTCCCGCTCGGTGATCAGGCTGGCCTGAGAGGCGGAGCGCTCCATCAGAGTATGGATAAAGACTGTGATGACGGCAAAACCTACGAATGTGACCAGAAGGCGGCAGAGAGAAATGTCCTGAGTCAGCCCCAGCCAGAGAACGTCCAGAAGGGAACAGAGAATACCGTAGAGATAATTTGTGGCGCTGCAGGATAGGACGATGAGACTGAAGACGAAGAGAACTGTGATGTTGGCGGGGTCTGGACCTGCCAGGCGGCTGTAGAGAGCGGCCGCCCCCATTGGTACAGCCGTGCATAGGAGGGAAATCAGCACACTGTAGATACATTGGTTCCTTTGTCGTAAGAACTGTAGTTTTTTTAGCATAGGATACTCCTTTATCAGCCGGTGCATGGAGCGTCTATTCGCCCTATGGGTGCATGTATGAAACATACATCATCTTCATTATAGTCTCTTTGGGCGGACAAGGCAAGGAATGAAATGTAAAGATAGTGTTAAGAATACCGTGCCGCACTCTTCCTAAAGTGATGATAAGTACATGGGACTCTTATGCGGATTCCTTAAGATTGCGCCAGGTCTCTTGCACAGATCTGTGTCAGGGGCTATAATGGAACAAAAAAGCGGGAGAAAGAGGCGGAATGAAGGAGAGGGAACTTTTTCTGGACAAGCTGCGGCTGGCGGCCACTTGTGCGGTGGTGCTGCTCCATACGATCACCGGCGCCATGGATATCACAGAGGATATGAGCCAGTATCCGGCGCAGTGGCGGCTTTTTATGGCGGGAATGGATCTTGTCTGCTGGAGCGTGCCGGTTTTTCTGATCATATCAGGGTATCTGTTTCTGAATCCGGAACGGAAGATCAGCATGAAGAAGATGGTCACGAAGTACTGCAGAAGGATTCTGCTGGCGCTTTTCTTGTTTGGGGTGCCCTATGCCATAGTGGAGCTGGCGGTGACGGAGAGAGGCCTGCGTCCGGATATGCTGGGCAGGGGAATCCTGCGGGTGCTGCGGGGAGAGAGCTGGTCCCATATGTGGTATCTCTACCTGATACTGTTCCTGTATCTGATGACTCCCGGTCTTAAATGGATTCTGGCGAGGATCCCCCGATGGACGGTGTATCTGGTTCAGGCCCTGCTGCTGACGGTCTGCAGTCTGCTTCCCTTTCTGAGCAGACTGCAGGGGCTGGGCTGGGAGGAGCATCTGCCGGAGGAGGGGATCTATTTCTTCTATTATATGTGCGGCTATCTTTTCGTAACGGGGAGACGGAAGAACGCAGAGATCCGGAGGCCTCTGGAATGTTTGCCTGCACCGGAAAACAGGCTGCGTTCCCGGAGAGGGAAGCTGCCGCCGGGAGAAAGGCTTGGGTGGTGCCTGACGGCGCTTGCGGCACTGCTTGCGGCGGTGATGGCATGGAGCAGGCTGCGGGGGCGGTTTTTCCTGATGATGGCCTATAATTACCCGCCTACCGTAGCGATGTCCCTTTTGCTCTTCGCCGGCAATATTCTGCTTTCCGCACGGAAGGCTTCGGAGAGGAGGGCAGTATTTCTGGAACAGACGGGCAGACTGTGCTTTGGCATCTATCTGGTGCATCCGGTGTTCCTGAACTTTGCCTATAAGTTTCTTCGTGTGACGCCGCTTTCCTTTTCGGTAGGCATATCCCTTCCGGCATTTTTTCTGGGTACGCTGCTGCTGGCGGCAGGGAGTGTATGGGTTCTGTACAGGATCCCCCCTCTGAGAAAATATGTGATTTGAACGTTGCCGGGCGCAGGGCTTGCCGGCAGCGTTTCAGCGGTTTCCCGGTGCCCGGCGGCTCCGCAGGGTACATAGTGCGCCGGCAGTGTTTCAGCGGTTTCCCGGTGCCCGGCGGCTCCGCAGGGTACATAGTGCGCCGGCAGTGTTTCAGCGGTTTTCCCAGCGCCCGGCGGCTCCGCAGGGCAGCACGAGGCCGCTGTGGGTCACGGGCAGGCCGATTTCCTCCGCCTGCGCTTTGCCTCCGAAGCTCTTTACGAGGGTGGAGCCCAGCATATAGGAGAGAACTGCCGGCTGCAGGCCCGTGGTATAGGAGTTGATCAGGAAGAACAGGGCGTCGGAGGAGAGCAGCTGTGCGGTCAGCTCCAGGAAGGGCCATATATTTTCCTCCATTTTCCAGATCTCCCCCTTGGGGCCCCTGCCGTAGGAGGGGGGATCCATGATGATGCCGTCGTATCTGCTGCCCCGGCGCAGCTCCCGCTCCACGAATTTCACGCAGTCATCCACCAGCCAGCGAATGGGTGCGTTGCCCAGCCCGGAGGCCTGAGCGTTCTCCTTTGCCCAGCTTACCATGCCCTTGGAGGCATCCACATGGGTGACGCTTGCTCCTGCCGCTGCCGCTGCCAGCGTGGCACCGCCGGTATAGGCGAAGAGATTGAGCACCTTTACGGGCTCCTGCAGGCCGCGGCGGGCGTTTCGGATGAGGCCGGAGAACCATTCCCAGTTTGCGGCCTGTTCCGGAAACAGTCCCGTGTGCTTGAAGCTGAAGGGCTTCAGGCGGAAGGTGAGAAGGCCCGGACTCCGGGGCTGCAGGCTGTGCAGGGCATAAGAGATGCTCCACTCGTCGGGCAGGCTGAAAAATTCCCATTCGCCGCCTCCCCGGGAGCTTCTGTGATAATGTCCGTTGCGGCTCTTCCAGCCTTCGTGGCATTTTGGGGTGTTCCACAGCACCTGAGGATCGGGCCTCACCAGTACATAATCCCCCCACCTCTCTAGTTTTTCTCCGCCGGAGGCGTCCAGCACCTCATAGTCCTTCCAGTTGTCTGCAATCCACATGGTTGATCCTACCTCTCTTTTTATACTGTTGCCCTCATATCCTGCTGTATCTTTTTCGCCCCGGTCTCTTTATGCCGATTTTTCTATTTTTGTGTTCCTGTACCTTTTATATGTTCCCTGTTTTTTCTCCGGGCAATGAGCCGGGCGGACGCTGTTGAATATGCGCCGGCAGAGTGTGTTTTCAGCGCATTCTTCCCGTGTCAAAATGCATCCGTCAAAGCGGTTCCGTTAAAATGATACCACAGTCGCACCCATATTTCTATCCGATTTCTTTTAATAAAGGAAAGAAATCTATCAGAAAAGGCTTTGTACTTAAAAAAATACAATAAAAATACAAAAAAGTTCTCAAAACAGAAAAAAACACGTTGCAATCCTGAGAATTACCATGTATAATATTCTCGCTGTGGCATGATAGCTGTGAAACGTGAGGTTGCTGTCAGTCAGCAATGGC
>CANOFQ010000029.1 GCA_947565325.1 uncultured bacterium | reverse complement strand
TTATGCGCTCGAAAAATTTGATAAAGAGACAAGAAATAAGCTTATGCAAATGTAATGGTATTGGTGAGTCGGGCTCATTTTTACAGAGGCTATAAATTTTTCTGTGTCTATGAAGGAAAAATCCTTTTTCATTTTATTTCCGCTTTTTCTCCGGCAGCTCTGACCACATCTCAGTTACCATCTGCTGCAGTTTTTCCCTATCCTCCAGAATCGTGCAGGGAAGCATCTTTTTTGCCCCCTCATAGGGCAGCGCCGGCTCACTGTCCGGCATATATTTCTTGCTGGTTTCCGTAATCTTGATCAGCAGCTCGCCGGATTCGTAGATGCCTCCGAAAATCCTTTCATTGTAGTAAAAGAGGTATCCTCCCATCATAGGGATATTCCTCACCCCCGGCAGCCCCGAAAGCTGATCCATCACATATTCCGCCATTCGTCTGTTCTGTTCCTTTTCCATGCCAGTGTGCCTCTGTTTCCTGATTATTTTCAGCTTTGCATAATAAGCCCTTGTATGATAAGCCCTTTTGCAGCAAGCTGCTATCCTATACACTCTCCTCCGATGAACTCACACTCCGAGTCCGTCCCCTCTGGCCTTTTAGCCTCACAACTGCCCGTCACTTCCCCAGCCACCACCGCAGCGCATCCTGAATCTTGGCATCCCAGTACTTCCACTGATGGTCTCTCTGAGACTCCTGACAAGTCAGATCGTATCCCAGCTCCTTCATCCGGGCCCACGCCCACCGGTTGCCCTCATATAAGAAATCCTCTGTTCCGCACCATGCGTACAGCCGGGGAAGCGCCTTCTTCTCCGCCACAAGGCGCTCCGCCAGAACCATCAGATCGTTGTCCGAGCCCTCAAGCTCCTCCTCCGAGCCGAAGATTCCCCGGAAAATAGGAGCATTGAGAGGGTTGTCCTTCATATTCCTGCGGTAGTCGCCCACAATGTCCAGCGCACCGGACAGAGACGCAGCTGCCCCGAAGGTGTCCGCTGCTCCCAGCGCCAGCTTCCATGCGCCGTACCCACCCATAGAAAGGCCCGCCGCCAGATTGTCCTCCCTGTCCGCCGACAGCTGCGGGAAAAAATCCCGGCAGATCTTCGGCAGCTCCTGCGAGAAAAAGGTCCAGTACCTCATTCCATAGGCAGTGTCCGTATAGAAGGCCAGATGGGTAGTGGGCATCACCACGGCGATGCCCAGATCGCTGACATACCTCTCGATGGAAGTCCGTCTCTGCCACATGGTATGGTCGTCGCTCATGCCGTGCAGAAGGTACATGGTCTTGTACTTTCCTCCCTTGCCTATCCCTTCTGCGCCTGCCTGCCCCCTGCTGGTCTGCTGGGGGAGCAGCACGTCCATATTCATGCCAAGACCCAGCACGTCCGAAAAAAAGTTTACATGCAGCAAAGCCATCCTTGTCATCCCTCCATCCTCCCATTTCTGTTCTTATCAAGTTTCTCTGTTCTTACCTAGCTTCTCTGTTCTTATCTGGATTCTCTGTTCTTACCTAGCTTCTCTGCTCTTACCCAGATTCTCTGTTCCTATCAAAACCCTCTATTCTTACCCAGCTTCTCTGTTCTTATCAAGCTTCTCTGCTCTTACCCAGATTCTCTGTTCCTATCAGAACCCTCTGTTCTTACCCAGATTTTCTGTTCTTACCCAGATTCTCTCTTCTTACCCAGCTTCTCTCTTCTTATCAGGATTCTCTGCTTTTATCCAGCTTCTGGTTCGGCGCTTTTCCCGCTCCGGCTTCCTCCCGGAAAAATCCTGCTCTCACTTCTTTTTATTGCTCCCGATCACTTCCCTCAGGGTCTGGTAGAGCTTATCCACCTCCACCGGCTTGGACAGATGCCCGTTCATGCCGCATTCCACGGATTTCTTCAGATCATCGTCAAAGGCATTGGCCGACATGGCCACGATGGGGACGCTGCGGCAGTCCTCTCTCTCCATGCTCCGGATGGCCCGGGTGGCGTCCAGCCCGTCCATCACCGGCATCATGATATCCATCAGTATCACGTCATAGGTCCCCGGCGGCGTGCTCCGGATGCGCTCCACGGCCTGCGCTCCGTCATATACACAGTCCACCCTGAACTTCTTGTCCTCCAGCAGGCAGCGGGCGATCTCGGCATTGAGCTCATTGTCCTCCACCACCAGAATATGGCAGCCCTCAAAGGAGATCTCTTCCTCCTGCACCTCGGCCTCCACGTTCTCGCCCAGCGCCAGCGGGATGACGAAGCTGAAGGTACTGCCCTCTCCGGGCCGGCTGTCCAGCTGGATGCTGCTGCCCATCATCTGAACCAGACGGCTGCTGATGGAAAGCCCCAGCCCCGTGCCCTGCTGCTTTGCGGGATTCGCCCCGCCGGCCTGCTCGAAGGAACGGAAGACTCTGTCCTGATCTTCCTTTGCAATGCCGATTCCCGTGTCGGAGACGGCAAAATATATCCTGCTCTCCCCTTCCCCGTTTTCTGTCTCCTGCACTCTCAGCGTGACCCTGCCCTCTGCGGGCGTAAACTTCACGGCATTGCCCAGAAGATTGATGAGTACCTGACTGATCCGCATCCTATCAGCCAGAAACCAGTCATGGAGAAGACGCACATCTTGGACGAATTCGATCCTCTTGGCGGCCGCCTGAGGTGCGATCAGCTCCCCGATGGTGTCCAGCATCTCCCTCATATGGAAGTCCACGGGCTCCAGCTTCATCTTGCCGCTCTCGATCTTGGACATATCCAGTATATCATTGATCAGGCCCAGCAGATAATCCGAGGAGGACTGTATCTTCTGCAGGCAGTCCATGATCCTGTCCTGACTCTGGTTCTGCTGGAG
Source organism: uncultured bacterium (assembly GCA_947565325.1). Lineage (GTDB taxonomy): Bacteria > Bacillota > Clostridia > Lachnospirales > Lachnospiraceae > Acetatifactor. The sequence goes on along the minus strand of CANOFQ010000029.1, from coordinate 15,845 downwards.
GGCGATGGCGGTCATGCCTATGATGCCGTTCATGGGCGTGCGTATCTCATGGCTCATCCGGGAGAGAAATTCCGACTTCGCCTTGCTGGCAATGTCATACTGCTGCTGGTTCAGCTGGCTCTGGATCACCCTCCCCAGCTCCGCCAGGTTCTGGCGCTCCTCCCCGTCCTGAACAAGCTCCTGCCCGATGCCGAGGATGCACACGTTCCCCATATAATTTCCGTTGTCATACATGGGCAGAACCACGCCCTGCCGTCCCTCTTCCACATTCAGGAAGCACTGCAGCTGGGGCCGCCTGCTTTCCTCCTCCGAAAAATACTGCACCTCCCCCTGCCCCAGCCAGCTGCAGAAGGCCCTTTTGTCCTCTTCCTTATATTTTCTCACGCTCTCCGGGACGGCATTCCCGTCGCTGTGCCATTGATACTCCAGATAATTGGAGCAGAAATCGTCCCGCAGCACGGACACCAGCACGTCGCTGGCATGGTAAAACCTGCCTATCTTGCGGATCATCAGCATCATCTGGGCAGGGAAATCGGCTCCCTTGCCGAAAAGATTCAGCGCCACGGACACAAGGCTCACATCCTCCTCATAGTCCAGACTGTTGATCTCCCGCCCCTGCAGCGCCGGCAGGCTATCCCGTTTATCCGCAGGGATGTCCTCGTAGAAAAGATATCCGCCGCCGGGAGGCACCAGCCTGCCCGCCAGCTTCGCCATGCAGATCAGCTTTTCTGCGCTCTGGTCCCTGTCTGCGCAGGCCAGCCCGATGCTCATATGGACAGCAAAAAGCCCCTCCTCAAAGGCCGACCTCACCTTCTCCAGCAGCTCCTTCGCAAATTCCCGGGCCTGTTCCCGGGACATTTTCTCCAGCCACAGCACAAACTCGTCCCGCTCCAGCCGCAGGGCCGTCGTCCGGGCCCCGGTCTTCTCGGAAAAGCTCTCACAGCTGCTGCGGATCAGTCTTCCCGTCTCCTCCAGAATCATGTCTCCGAACACGATGCCGTTCTTCTCGGTGGCTTCCCTCAGGCCGCTTAAAAGCAGATGGAGCATCATGCCGTCTGGCTCTGCCGCCGAACCGGGCTGTCCCTCGATTTTAGAGCCTTTTTCAGTGCCGCCCTCCTCCCCGGAATACCGGCATTCCTTCAGGCACTCCAGCCCGGCGCTGAAGACATAGAGCCCGGTGACGCCGTCCGTGGTGTTTTTCCGAAGCTGTTCCGCCTCCCGCTCCTTCTGTTCCTGAATGTCCCGGATGCTGCCCACCAGCTTCCGCCGTCTTCCGTCCGTGTCATAGACCGCCTTGCCCCAAATCGCAACCCATCTATAGCGATCCTCCTTCGGCCATCTCATGCGGAACTCTGTGTAAAGACTGTCCTCCATGTTCCGCATGGCCTCCACGGCCCTTTCACGGTCCTGATCATAGATGTATTCCGGGGCAATGAACCCGAACTCATACTCCTCGCATTTCCACTGCCCGCTCATGGTCTCATGGTTGACGATATCCAGCACATGATTCTCCGGGTCATAGGAAAAGAAGATGTCCTTGGAGGAGTCAAGCGCCACCTTGTAGCGTTCCTTCTCCTCCAGCAGAATGTTCTCCGCCTCCTTCTGCCTCTCGGTGAGATTGTTCACCACGCCGTACAGCGCATCGATCTCCAGTATGTTGGAGGGCCGAAACCTCTGAAGACCGGCGATTCCGCCGCTGATGCACTGCATCAGGTGCTGGACGGGCCGGGTGAGGTGCCGTACCACCATATAGATGCCGACAACGCCGAATATCAGTCCCAGCAGGACAGCCGCCAGCATCCAGATATAGAGCTGGCGCCCCATACCGAAGAGCTCCTGCTCCGTGTTCAGGCCCAGCAGCAGCCACTCCGTATCCTCATAGGGCACATTGTTGCTGTAGAGCTTCAGGGGGCAGGCCACCGCATATACGCCCTGCCTGTTCAGTTCGGCGTCCCGCACCCGCCAGAGGTTGTCATAGTCCGTCTCCGCAAGAGAAAACGCCTTCCCCCCGGAACGAACCAGATTGTGCAGAACACCCTTTCCCGCCAAGGGGCGGTAATCCCCGTCCTTCTGCCGCAGGGCAAGCATATACCCGGACTGCTGGGAATCGTTCAGTTCTGCCGCCGGAAAATAGTCATACAGCTTCCTGGCGGATATCTCCACCCCCAGAACGCCATAGACCTGCCCTTCATGGCGAAGTGGCAGGGAATATGTAATCATCTCATAGGAATCCACTCTGTCCTTCTCAAGGAAAAAAGGCAGCGCCCAGTAGCCCAGATCCTCCGTGTCTGCATCCATGTACTCTTCTCCGGCTCTCCACGGCTCATAAAAATACCGGTCGGCCTGATTCCGGCCCAGCCCGTCCATATGGAAGCGGGTGGTCCATGCCGTGTCCAGAGGAATGTTCCACTCTCTGGAGAGATGCTTGCTGCCCCTCTCCAGCAGCAGATCCGTGTAATTCGCCGGATTCGTGTCGGGATCGGAGTCCCTGATGAAAAAGCCGTCAAAGTCCCCTGCCTCCTCCATGCTTTTTCCGGTAAGGATCACGAAGACACCCGTGACGGAATTATTCTGCAGTATGTCCAGACATTCCGGAAAAAACAGCTCAAGCAGCCCGCTTCTGAACTCGTCGGAGGCCAGAAGCGCTTCCAGTTCCGCGCCCTCCTGCTCAAGGCTGTCCTTCAGGATCTCCGTCAGATAGGTCTCCCTCTCGCAGATGGAGGCCCACCGCTGGTTCATGTCATTCTGCAGTATCACCCTTCGGTTCTCCACCAGCCGGTTCATCATGCCGCTTGCGTATTCCTCCAGCGTCCTCGCGGTTCTCCTGACGATCAGAGTGCCTATGGTGATGAGACTCTGTACCAGCATGATTCCGATCAGGGGAATCAGGAACATCTGAAATATGGTTGCTTTTTTCCTTTTCAGATTCTTTTCCTTCTTATTCATCTCTTCCCTGCCTAAGTTAAACTCCTTCTATACATCTTCCCCTCTGTGCTTCCCGTTGGTTCTATCTCTCTGCTCCGTTGAATCCTTCAGCAGAATAATTTGCCCTACTTGCCCGCCGCATCATTCAGTGCCTTGCAGAAAGAATCGTACCACTCCTGAAAGGCTTCCTCTGTCACAAAAGGGGCCGTGGCCTCTTCCATGCTCTTTCCCTGCGCCAGAGCTTCCTCCACCACGATTCTATCTGCGGCTGCCTTGTCAGCAAGATTGTACTCCAGCACCTTCCTTGCGGAGGAGCCGTTCTTGAAGCTCTTGTTCGTATACAGCGTCAGGCTGTCCATCTCCCTGAAAATGGTTGTCAGGCAGTCATGGGTCTTGGGGGCCACTGAAAGGCCCTGCTCCTGAATCACCTGATCCAGCTTCTCCGCACTGTTGGCCTCCTTCAGAACCGGAAGATAGCCGGACACGCAGCCGAACCGCAGATTGTTTTCCGCCTCCGTGAACCATTTCAGAAATTCCACCGAGGCATATTCATGCTTCTCGTCGGACTTGCTCACCACCATGCCTGCGCCCTGCTGTACCGCATAGGGCTGCCCGCCCTGAAACACCGGGGCAGTCATCACCATATATTCGATGGGGTAGCTGGTCTGATCCAGCTCCACCTGATTGGGGAAATACATGGCGGAGGAGGTGGATCCGGTATAGGCCAGAAGATCCCCCGTCTTTACGTCATCGGAGCGGAAAGAACCGTATGCCCCGAAATAGCCTTTTATCATGGGAATATAATAATTCTCCCACAGGCGGCGCAGCTCCTCCTTGGGCACGTTCAGGGTCAGCTGGCCGTTTTCCACCTGAAAGATCTCCACTCCCAGCTGCTGCATCCCGATGATAAAGTAGTTTGCCACGGCATCCCTGCCATAGAACGCCTTGCCGTCCCCCGGCACATCCGGCGTCTGTGCGTCCGTCCATTCATAATAGGCCTGCGCTGTGGCCGCCACGCCCTCTATGGTCTTCAGATCCTCCAGAGAGACACCGGTGGCCGCCGCAAAGGGTTCCCAGTCCGTCTTGTTCAGCATCATGATCTCCGTGGACTTGGCCGTCGGGAAAATGCGCAGCGTGCCGTCCGCTGCGATGCAGCCCTCCTGAATGTAGGAGTCCACGTACCTTCCCAGCTCTTCTTCAGAAAGATAGTCCGACAGATTGGCCAGCGCTCCCGCCTGCTCCACCTCGTAAGCCGTGTCCGCATAGGAGGAAAAGATATCCGGCATGGTGTCCGCCCCTACCTTTCCGCTGATAGAGTCCCTCACCGCCGACTCCAGATCGGACACGGAGCCCTGACTGTAGCCCTGCACGAAGATGCCCTGCTCCCTGCCCACTGTCTCGTTGAACTCCTCCACCAGAGCGTCGAAGGCCGCCTGCTGGGAACCGTTATAGTAATGCCACACCGTCAGGGACACCGGATCCCCCGGATCCAGGGGACTCTTGTCCCCGCAGCCCGCAAGCCCCAGCAGCAGGGCCGCCAGGCCTATGCTCCCTACCCATTTTCCTGTCTTTTTCATGCCTTGTTCTTCCTCCCGTTGCGAGGTAGTATCAAATACTACCTATTTTTTGTGGCACATACTCGGTCTTGCCACACCGCCGCTGCGCCGTTTTCACTCCTATCGCTGCTCTCCTGCGCTTCTTAAATCTGTGAAGTCCTCCTGCCTGCTGGTACAGCAAGGTCTCAGCCACAGAGCCTCTTGTTCCCAGACGGCGCTGTCTCAGCCGCAGAGCTCCTCGTTTCCGTACAGCTCCAGCCCGCCCCTGCGGACAGCCTCAACCGCCGCTGCGCCGTCTGAGACCTTGACAATCATGGCTCTGGTTCCCGCACACTCCAGCGCATACATATATTCAATGTTAAGTCCTTCCGCACACAAAATATGGGTGAGTCTGTGCAGCGCTCCCACCCTGTGCTCCAGCCGCACGGCCAGCACATCCGTCAGCATGGCGGAAAATCCGTTCTCCCGCAATGCGTCCTTTGCCGCCTCCGGATTGGACACCACCATCCTGAGCATACCGTACTCGGTGGTGTCCGCCATGCTCAGAGACAGAATGTTGATGTCATGGTTCTTCAGCACCTCTGTGGCCTGCTCCAGCCGCCCCTCACGGTTTTCCATAAACACGGATAACTGTTTTACGAACATACAGGTTCCTCCCTTCTCATTTTCCTGTTGGCTGTTCCCGATTCGCTTTGCCGTCAATCCGACGCCTTCAGCCATTTTCCTTCTTGTAATTTATCCTTATCGCAATTTATACTGCTTAACGATTTCACTTGCCGTGAAACCAGACTGCATAACGCTGACTGGTTCAATCGCATGATTACATTAGGCAGCATTCAGCGTTATGCAGTATATATTCTGAATTTATCTGATGGCTTATCCTCTGACCCATGTCTCGCAGCCGTTTCCGTCCTCAGTCAAGCTTGCGGTTGTCGATCACATGCACCGACTTGCCCATGCTGCGCTCCAGCGCCTTGGGCTCCACCAGCTTCACCTTCACCGCCAGGCCGATGGCCTGCTGGATCACATGCTCGATCCTTCTGGTCAGGTTCTCCAGCTCCCTGATCTCATCGGAGAAGAAGCGCTCCTCCACCTCCACCCGAACCTCCAGCGTATCCAGATTGTTCACTCTGTCCACGATCATCAGGTAATGGGGCGTGGTGCCGCCCATCTCCAGAAGCGCCGCCTCGATCTGGGAGGGGAACACATTGACTCCCCTGATGATCAGCATGTCGTCGCTTCTGCCCGTGAACCTTGCGATTCTGGCCGTGGTTCTGCCGCATTCGCAGGGCGCATGGTCGATGCTGGTCAGATCCTTCGTCCGGTAGCGGATCAGGGGGATCCCCTCCTTCACCAGAGTGGAGATCACCAGCTCTCCGGTCACTCCGTCCGCCACGGGCTCGAAGGTCTCCCGGTCCACGATCTCCGGCAGGAAATAGTCCTCATGCACATGAAGCCCCTTGTGGAAATGACAGTCCGTGGCAACCCCGGGCCCCATGATCTCGCTGAGTCCGTAAATGTCATGGGCATGGATCCCCAGCTTCTCCTCGATCTTATCCCGCATCCGCTCCGTCCACGGCTCTGCGCCGTTCAGGGACGCCTTCAGCCTGATCTTGTCCCGGACCCCCATCTCCTCTATGGTCTCTGCGATATGCATCAGATAGGAGGGCGTACACATGATCCCCGTCACCCCGAAGTCCACCATCATATTGATCAGCTTCTTGGTGTTGCCCGTGGACATGGGAACCACCGTGGCCCCCATCTTCTCAGCCCCATAGTGGGCCCCCAGACCTCCGGTGAACAGACCGTATCCATAGGCCACCTGAATGGTGTCCTCCCGTCCAAGATCCGCCATGGTGATGCACCGGGCCACGCACTCGCTCCACATATCGATGTCCCTTCTGGTATATCCCACCACCGTGGCCTTCCCCGTGGTGCCGCTGGACGCATGGATCCGCACGATCTGGGAATTGGGCACGGCGAACATCCCGAAGGGATAGGTGTCCCGCAGATCGTCCTTGGTAGTGAAGGGAAGCTTCTTCAGATCCTCCAGTCCCCGTATGTCTCCCGGCTCCAGTCCCAGAGCCTGCATCTTTTTGCGATAGTATTCCACGTTATGGTACACCCGGTCCACCAGCTTCACCAGTCTGGCTCCCTGCAGAGCGTTCATCTCGTCCCTGCTCATGCATTCCTTCGTCTCATTCCAGATCATGTCTTTTCTCCTAATCCGCCTCTGTTCTTAATTGCATTTCCCTTGGTTCCGTTTTCTGTATCTTTCAATGTCGTACCCGTCGTGCCCGATTCCGGCGCTCTTTGCCATCCCTTTCTTTCGGTTCCCCTTTAGTCTCTGTCTCCCTTTTTCCTCCGCCGCCGTCCGGGAACTCCGCTCCGTCCGCTCCCTCGGCCATGCTCCCTCCCGGATTCTATCCTGCATTCTATCCCGGATTTCATGTCACATTTCGTGTCAGCTTTCCCCTCCGCTCATGGCGTATCCTGCCTCGAAGGCTCTTCTGTTCACCTCCACGGTCTTGGGCGGCACGGTCTCCTGAATCACCTGAAGCCAGTCCTCCTTGTCAAAGCCCACATACCGGGCCGCCGCCCCCAGCACGATCACATTGAAGGCCTTCGGGGCGCCCATCTCGATGGCTGTCCTGGTGGCCTCCACCACCACGGTCTTTCTGGCCTTCTGCAGGGTCTCCGTCACCCCTTCCGGGTACTCTGCCGCCCCCGTCACCACCGTTATGGGGTCAATGCGCCAGTCATTCACCACAATAACCCCGTCTTCCTTCACAAAACGCAGGTAGCGCAGGGCCTCCAGCCTCTCAAAGGCGATCAGCACGTCCGCCTGCCCCTCCTCCACAATGGGCTCCGCCACCTGCTGCCCGTACCGCACGAAGGTCACCACGCTGCCGCCTCTCTGGGCCATGCCGTGAACCTCCGACAGCTTCACGTCATAGCCTCCCCGAATGGCCAGATTGCCCAGAATCCGGCTGGTCAGCAGCGTCCCCTGCCCGCCCACGCCTACTATCATGATATTCTTCACGCTCATGCCGCATAAACCTCCCTATGTCATATGTGGCCCGGTCTTCCCGGCGCACACAGCCCCTCCGCATCCGAAAAACCCGCTCTCACTTGGTCTCTATCGCATCAAAGCTGCACAGCCGGGCACACAGCCCGCAGCCGTTGCACATGGTCTCGTCGATCTCTATCGTTCCGTCTTCCTTCTTCGTCAGAGCCGGACAGCCCGGACGCAGGCAGGCGCCGCACTTCCTGCACTTCTCGGGAATCGGAACGCATTTATGAGGGAATGTGACACCCTTCAGCAGCACACAAGGCGCCTTCGTGATGATCACAGACACTGCGTCACGCTTCGTCTCCCTCCGGAAGGCCTCCTCGAGCCCCTTCAGGTCAAAGGCGCTCACCTCGTACACATGCTCGATCCCCAGACTGCGGCACAGCCCTGCAATGTCGATGGCCGGAACCACCTCTCCCTTCAGGGTCTTTCCCGTTGCCGCATGATCCTGATGGCCCGTCATGCCCGTGGTGGAATTGTCCAGAATCACCACCGTGCCGCAGGACTGGTTGTAGACCATGTTCATCAGAGAATTGATCCCCGTGTGCATGAACGTGGAATCCCCTATCACCGCCACCCAGTTCTGAATGTACTCCTTCCCTCTGGCCTTCTCCATGCCGTGGAGGGTACTGATGCTGGAGCCCATGCAGATGGTGGTGTCCACCACGTTAAGGGGCGGCAGGGCGCCCAGCGTATAGCAGCCGATGTCCCCGGCGGCATGGATCTTCAGCCGGCTCAGCACCGAGTAGACGCTGCGGTGCGGACATCCGGGGCAGAGAATCGGCGGTCTGGCGGGCACGGCGGCAGGCGTCAGGGCGGTGTCCGGCGCTGCGGCCTGACGCTGGCCGGGGGCCGATGCCTGACCAGCTGCCTGAGCCTGATCGGCAGCCGATGCCTGACCAGCGGCCTGAGCCTGATCGACAGCCGATGCCTGATCAGCGGCCTGAGTCTGACCAGCGGCCTGAGCCTGATCGACAGCCTGAGCCTGACCGAAGGGCTTCTGTCCCAGCACACGCTCCCTGAGCATATTGGCGCTGTACTCTCCCTGCACCGTGAAAAGCTCCTTGCCCACGGCCTTCAATATGCCCCATGACCTGACCTGCTCCTCGATCACCGGCTCCAGCTCCTCGAACAAGTACAGCCGATCCACCTTGGCGGCGAACTCCTCGATCAGCCTTCTGGGCAGGGGATGCACCAGTCCCAGCTTCAGCACGCTGGCCTGCGGCATGGCCTCCCGCACATACTGATAGGGGATCCCGCTGGTGATGAAGCCCACCGACAGATCTCTGTATTCCGCCCGGTTCACGGACATTGTGCAGGCGTCCTCCGCCATACGCTTCATCCGCTGCTCCACCGTCACATGGCGGCGGATAGCGTTCACCGGCATCATCACGTATTTGGCCACGTTCCGCTCATAGGGCAGAGGCTCCCTCTCCGTCCGCTCTCCCAGCTCCACCAGTCCCTGAGAGTGGGAAAGTCTCGTGGTGGAGCGCACCATCACCGGCGTATCATATTCCTCGCTCAGATCAAACGCAATCCGGGTGAACTCCTTGGCCTCCGCACTGTCAGAGGGCTCCAGCACGGGAATCATGGCCGCTCTGGCCACCATGCGGCTGTCCTGCTCGTTCTGGGAGCTGTACATGCCGGGATCGTCTGCGGCCACCACCACCAGACCGCCTCCCACTCCTGAATAAGCCGCCGTAAAAAGCGGATCCGCAGCCACGTTCACCCCTACGTGCTTCATGCTGCACATGGCTCTGGCCCCGGCGATGGAAGCGCCGATGGCCACCTCCGCCGCCACCTTCTCGTTGGGCGACCACTCCGCATATACCTCGTCATATTTTGCGATGGCCTCGCTGATCTCCGTGCTGGGGGTGCCGGGGTATGCCGCCGACACCTTCACTCCCGCCTCATAGGCGCCTCTCGCTATGGCCTCGTTGCCAAGCAGTATCTTTTTCTCTGACAAGCTTTTCTCCTCCTGTTCCGGTTTCTGTCTCTTTCTGGCTCTGCATGTCTGCACATGGTGCGCTTTCCGCTCCGAAGCTGTTTAAAATCACTTCGGCCACGTCTCTGGCCTCCTGATCGAAGGCTGCTCAAAACAGTCATTTCGGTCCCATCTCTGGCCTCCTGATCAGAAGCTGCCTCAAAGCAGCCATTTCGGTTCCGCCTTTGGCCTCCTGATCAGAAACTGCCTCAAAGCAGCCATTCAGGCTCCGTCCCTGCTTTTCAGCGCCTCAGTGTTGGTTTTATGTGTACATTTGAAAAAAAGCATTGAAAAACCAGATTTTCAATGCTTTTCCGTATTTCCAATCCTTTGGGCATATATGCCCGTCAGTCCTTCTGCCGCTATTCGGAAACACATTTCTCTTATCATAACATAAACCGGCCTGCGACACAAGATTTACAGCAATTATTCGATTCTAATTATTTCGTGTGTGAAATGAAAAGTTTATTTCCACTTCAGGGGGGATAAGTAGACTTTAGTTTTACAGACAATTTCCACTTGCAATGAAAGGAATTTTTGGTAAAACGCCAGCAGAAATTAGTCTTGCACTCAAAATTTGCCATATCTAGGCGATTCGGAATGTTGTACGGACTGACAATATTTCGTTTCATTATGCCCTTAAATATGTCCGAAAGACTAAATTCCACAAAAAATCGGCATACCACTGAAAAGGCATTTATGAATGTTTGTAATAGTTTGGGATATGGTTACACGCCTAAATTTAATTTTCCAACATGTGAAAACTTTGGTAAATTGTTAGAAGGTAAAGGGTTTGTAATTGACAAGATTTACGATTACGACAGACCGACACCATTAAAGGACGGTGAGCAAGGATTGGCTAATTGGATGAAGCAGTTTTTTGCTTCTGAATTAGCAAGAATGCCAAAAGACATACAAATTACAACTATCAGAAAAGTGGAAGAATTAACAAGAGTACATACATTTTGACAGTAAAACACCCTGCAAGGCTTGAAACCTTGCAGGATGTCAATTTTGAAAATTCACGAAACGGGGATTTTTGACCACATTCATGGGTCGATATTTTCTCCTTGCCGGGCACGCTGGAACGCTTGAAGGTTTTCCAGCAGGGACTTGGACTGATCCCTGTCGAACAAATCCAGCCAGCCCAAGGTATCCTGGGGAGCAACAGTCTTTCCTGCGAATGTATCCAGTAGTTCCCCGTCGGTATTCAGCAGTTGAGTGCTGTAAGACAGCAGCTCATTGACCTCCTCCATAAAGGCGGCAATGGCCTCTGGGTCAAACTCGCCGTAGAGCGGCTTGCCTTCATAGAAGTTAGTGTCGAAGCTCACGCTGTTCTCCCGCACCACTGTCTCCGTTCCGTTCTCCAGAGAAAAGAGCTGGTAATTGTAAGTCCCAGTACCCTGATACATGGCAGGACGGTAGCGCAGCAGGTATGCTTCTCCGTCCAGTACGCACAGAAACAGGGCGTTATAGCCCATATGAACGGAATACCCTTCTTCCGACCAGATGAGCTTGTTGCCCTCCCACAGTTCAAACCGCTGCCCCATGCCTTCATCAAATGTCACCAGCTGGGGCATTTCGGGTACTCCGTTGCGGTCAAGATCGTACTCCCAGTCCATCATAGGGAGGGAGGAGCCGTCCATATCCGTTGCCGGAGAGGGAGAAGCCATTTCCGGCACAGACGGGACACTCGCTGAGAGTGCGTTGTCGGCGTCTTTCTCCAGCATCTCCTCAACGGAATCCATCTCACCATCCAAATAAACAGAAGAACTATCTTTCTGCACTGTTTTGTCGTTGTTTTTAGAACAACCAGTGATAGAAAATACCAAGACAAACACAATCAGCATGGTAAACAGTTTTTTCATAATGCAAACACCTCTGCAAGACCCAATTTGTTGAAATAAATTATACCATGTCCATTTTTGAGAGTACAGCAATTTTTGAACTCGATCCTTTAGGCTTTATTTCTATTTTGGGAATTCTTGCCAGGAATTCTTGCATCGAAGTTCTTTGCCGATAACCTCCCTGCTTTCATCTGCACCTCCACAAATGGCGATCTATCGGTTTGTACTGGGGACGGTCTTTCTCGCCCCGGAATCCGTTCATTTTTACCTCTTTTGCTTTTACCTCCCTTGCTTTCATCTCCCTTCCGAAAAAATGTTTGCAGAAATTAGCTCCGCCGGCTGAAGGCCGTCCCATTCATCACCCCGCCGGTTCCGGGAACTGGATGTCCGGCTTGGTCGCTCCCAGCTTTGCGATGTTTTCCTCATTTAATATTTTAAAAGGAATGTCCTCCATTTCTTCTGCATTATGAAGATAATCCTTTTTCCAGTTTTCATAATCCTTACCGTCCACAGGCGTCCTCTCATAATGTCCATCCCAGTCTGCCGGCAAAATATAGTAGACAATTCCGTCTCTGTCGGCATCTATGCTGTCCGGAAAATGCTCCGTCACTTCCGTACTGATTTTATCCCATGCATCCACTGCCCCGAATTTCTGGTATTCATCCCTTTCGCTGTTATACATATAGACAGAATACGGCCAGAAATCCCCGGCTAAGCCCTGATTATGGGACCAGTCCGCCTCGATGATGCCGTTATCATAATAACTCATTTTCGGAAATTCGCACAGCTCTACATGCGTGCTTCCATTTTTATATCCCCATATGTATTCCACCGTTGAAGCCATTGTGCCTCCATCAAAGCAAAGCAATAATTCATCGTAACCGTCACCGTCTATATCATAAATGGCAAAGGAGCCGTTTCCGTTCCCCTCTGAATCGGGAAATGCATATTGTATTCCTTCGATTTGGCCAAGATAATATACATTCCACAATATCGCTCCATATGCCTTGTTTTGTTCTGTGCGCTGGCTGTCAGAAATCGGTTCTTCGGCGGTTCCGCCATTGGCATACACTGTGCGCCCGGCCTCGAAGCCCACCAGCCCGCTCACCGCCATCAGCACGGCCATGAGGACACAGACTGCCGCCCCGCCGCTTTTGCGCCGGATGTTAAAGATGTTCCGGAACCTTTTCTTGATGAACTTGACGCCCTGAACATATCCCGTGGACAGCACCGACCTGCCTGCCTTGTCCGTGCCGATGCAGGACAGCAGCACCTCGCTGTATTCGTTCCGCTCCTTTCCGGAGCAGTCCCGAAGCACCCGCTCGTCGCATGCCAGCTCCATGTCCTGATCCGCCATGGCCTTCATGAACCATGCAAGGGGATTGAACCAGTGCAGGGCATTGACGGTTATGAGCAGCGCCTTCAGCTGCGTGTCCTTCCCGGCGCAGTGTGCCAGCTCATGCTTGACGATGTACCGTAGATCCCTCTCCTCGTAGCCGTCGTCCGGCAGGAACACCGTGCTGCGCAGGAATCCCACCGTGAAGGGGCCGGTCTGGGAGTTCCTCGTCATGCGTATCCGGGGCGCCTTCCTCATCCCCAGCTCCTTTGCTATGTCCGCAGCCATGGCCTGAATGCCCTCATCCGTGCATGCTCTGCTCTTTCTCGCCATGCGGCGGCAGAAGACGAAATGCACCGACAGATAATAGGCCAGCACCCCGGCGCATCCCCAGACCCACAGCATGAACAGCACATCCTGAGCGGTAAGCAGGCCGCTGCTGTCCGTCTGCCCTGCTGCAGTGTCATTCTGCATTTTATTTCCTTCCCGGTCCTTGGATCCGTCATGGCCTGCGGCCCCCTCTGCCAAGGCTGGGCTGTCCGCCTGCCCATTCCCGGCGGATGCCGCCCCCGCAGGGGCGCTGTCCATGTCTTCCCCCGAAATCCGCCTTTCTCCCAGCACCAGATTGGGCACCTGCACCGTGAGCGGCCGGGGAAGAAGCGATGCACACACGGGAACGCACATCCTGACCGCAATCAGGATCCAGACCAGCCTTCTGTACTTTGCCGAATATCTCTCGCCGAACAGCTGCGACAGCAAAAAGAACAGTACAATGCAGATCCCGCCTGCTGCCGATGCCTCCAGCAGTCCCATCCATGAAAACATAGCTCTTCCTCCGCCCTATTCTTCCCTCTCCAGAGTGTTCAGATACTCCCTCAGCTCCTGAATGTCCTCGGCGGACATCCTCCTTCCCTGATAAAGGGCGGCCACCAGCTCCTTGGCCGACCTATGGAAGAGCTTTTCCAGAAAGGAGGTCCCCTCCGTCAGCTTATACTCCTCCTCCGATATCAGGGCGGAATAATAATTCGTGCGGGTGGTTCTGTCGCAGTACACCGCACCCTTTTCCGCCATCCTGGCCAGCACCGTCATCAGGCTGGCCAGCTTCCAGTTCCTGCTGCTCCCCATTTCCTCCAGCAGCTGGTTCGATGTCATGGGGGCGTCGTGCCCCCAGAGCACCTGCATGATCTCGAATTCCGCTTCCGATAATTTTTTCATTCTGCCACCTCTCTCCATGCTTTTATGGACTCGTCCTTTCTTCCGTTTCAGTTCCCTTTGGGGGCCTCCCTGCAGGCTCCGGTTTCAGTTTGGCCCCAGCAGCTCCTTATATTTTTCTTCAGAATAATACCCTTCAATGGTCTGTATATCCTCGATGAACCATCCGCCCTCCTGCCATGAGCAGTCGATGCACTGCATGGTGTCCTCGTCGCCGGTCTCCGCGAAAGCGTCCCAGTCTATGGCAATCAGCCGCAGCCGGTGACGGCCGTCCCTCTCTATGACGTTGATCCCGACGCAGGCGATGTCCCCAAATTTCTCCGGCTGCTCCCTGTCAATGGCAGAATTCCGGATAAAGATCCCGGGATATTGCTTCCACACGGGCACTCCTCCTTCCTCCTCCACGTACAGCACGTCGAAGGGGCCGTCCCCATGCATTCCGTTGGTGTACCGCATCACTGCGATGTCCGCCGCACCGTTCCCGCTCAGGTCGCCGCAGACCAGCTCAGACGCCGCCCACATATCATCGCTGTACCGGAAATCTGCACTGCGGCCGTCCGCCGTCAGCAGACCAACCGTTGTAGTCAGCATAGAAGTGTCGTCATAGACCCGGATCCGGTCCTCCCGTCCGTCCCCGGTTGCGTCCGTCCGCAGCTCGATGCCTCTGTCTATGGCGATCCCGTTCTTGGCGTACACGGTCCGCCCCGCCTCGAAGCCCACCAGCCCGCTGACTGCCATCAGCACGGCCACGAGGACGCAGACTGCCGCCACACCGCTTTTACGCTGGATGTTAAAGATGTTCCGGAACCTTTTCTTGATAAACCTGATGCCCTGAACATACCCGGTGGACAGCACGGATCTTCCTGCCCTGTCCGTGCCGACGCAGGACAGCAGCACCTCACTGTACTCGTTCCTCTCCGCTCTGGTAGTGTCCTTCAGCACCCTCTCATCGCATGCCAGCTCCATGTCCTGATCCGCCATGGTCTTCATGAACCAGGCAAGGGGGTTGAACCAGTGCAGGGCCTTGACCGCTATGAACAGCAGCTTCAGCTGGGTGTCCCTGCCTGCGCAGTGAACCAGCTCATGTCTGAGGATATACCGCAGATCCCGCTTCTGATAACCCGTATCCGGCAGAAACACCGTGCTGCGGAAGAATCCTATGGTAAAGGGCCCGGTCTGCGTGCCTCTGGTCAGCCGTATCCGGGGCACCCGCTTCATCCCCAGCTCCCCGGCCATGTCCGCCGCCATGGCCAGAATGCCCTCGTCGGCGCACTCCTCGCTCTTCTGCGCCATTCTGTGACAGAAAACGGCATGCACTGACAAATAATATACCAGCACCCCCATGCATCCGCAAGCCCAGAGCATCATAAGGACATCCTGAGAGGTGATCAGACGGCTGTCCGCTGTACCCTTTGCCCCATATCCGTCACCCCTCTGGCCTCCTTTGGCAGATGCCGGGACGCCTGCGCCTGCCTGCCCGTCCACGGCTGACCTCTCTTCCATAAAACCGTCGATTACTTCTTTGCCATCATCCGCTGCCCGCCTTTCCCCAAGCACCAGCGTAGGCACCTCCACCATGACTGGCCGGGGAAGGAGCGATGCGCTTATGGGGACGCACATCCTCAGCGCTATCAGGATCCAGACGAACTTCCTATACTTCGTGAGATACTTGTCCCCCATCATCTGCGATGCCAAAAAGAACAGTAAAATGCAGATTCCACCTGCAGCCGACGCCTCCAGCAGTCCCATCCATGAAAACATATTTTTCCCTCCTATCTGATCTTGTACTTCGTTCTGTCTTTGGTTTTGCCCTTGATTCGGTTCTTATTTCGATTTCGGTTCTTAGTTTTGGTTTTGGTTAGGGTAAGTTTTCCAGTAGTTGTCATCGGTCTTCCATTGCAAGCGATTGTCA
>CANOFQ010000028.1 GCA_947565325.1 uncultured bacterium | reverse complement strand
ACAGTACTTTCCAAATGGCGGAGGCTCTATTTTTACTTTTGAAATCAAGGGCGGACTATGTATTGGCATATGTCATTCTGAGAAAGGGGTTCGGTGCAAATTGTTCGGAGGTGTGTATCGCCGCATTTTCGGTAATGATATTACATATGTCTGTACCGGCATCGCTGGTAGAAGCATTTTACTGGCTCAGCGGGGCGGTTACTTACACTACGGTTTATGCAATCAGCCTTGTCTCCATAGCGCCAGAAAGGTCATGATTGACCAGTTTGCAAAATATTGCCCCTGCCAGGTTTTCCAGCAGTCAAAGGCATTCCTTACCTGTGCGAGAATAGCACCTGCCCCCTCCTGCATACCGCTCCGGGCAATATTCAGATATTTATAATCATCCACCGACATCACGTTGTATCTGGCGATCCACAGCAACGGTATCAGCAAAATTATAAGCAGAAAGAACAGTCCCACCGCTATGCATCTCTCTTGATTTTCTGTCTTCATCATTTTATCTATCAATCTGCGCATATTTCACCTCCGCCGTTCCTCACCGTACTGCTCTGAGTCAATCTCATTTCCCGTCCCAAAAAACGCATTACACTCCTTCCATTACATTTCCTAAATTACACCCCTTCTGTTTCGCTTTTCCCTACTCCCCCTTGCCATAGAACACATAATAATGCTCTGTTTCCAAAAATACATAGACATGGCCGGTGAGCTCCTCATCGGAAAGACCGTGGTGCCTCCCGGATGCCTTGCTGCACACGAAGATATCCCTCTCTCCATACTCCTCCGGCTCATGAAAATGCATATTCTCATAATCCCTTACATATCCCAGCTCATCGCAGGAAGCCAGAAAATCACGGGGCGGAATCGGATCGGAGAGGAACCAGAATTCGCCCACCTCATCCAGAACATAGATTTCCCCCTGCCTCTGCTCCTCCGTCAGCAGGGACAGCGCCTCCCGGACTCCTCCGAATACCTGCCCAGAGGCACCGCCTGCACCATAGTACTCCATGGAAAAACTCAGAAAAGAAATACCGTAAAGTCCTGCCAGCCCAAATATATAAGCCCGTCTAAGCGCCTTGCTCCCGAGCCATTGTCCCATGCCGAACATTCCCCGGACACAGAAATAGGCCAGCGCAATGAAAATACCATTGACATGATAATTGTACCGACCGCAGAGGAGGAACAGCACCAGCTCTCCCGCCGTCAGAAACAGCATGGCATGATCCGTTCCGAAGCGCCTTTCCCCAAAGCTCCTTCTTGCCCCCTGCACCGCAAAAAGAAAGCCTGCCGCCGTCATGGGGACGCTCCATGGATACATTGTCCAGTAACGGCCGGAAGAACCATACTGTCCATCCGTAGTCAGCGT
The DNA here is from genome assembly GCA_947565325.1 of uncultured bacterium. Classification (GTDB taxonomy): domain Bacteria; phylum Bacillota; class Clostridia; order Lachnospirales; family Lachnospiraceae; genus Acetatifactor. Next base: position 17,357 of record CANOFQ010000028.1, on the reverse strand, counting down.
GTGCAGCAGACCCCGAAGCTTCCCTGAAAGATCAGAAATCGGCAGAAGAACCTCTCTCGTTCGGTTGACTGCCATTTTGGGTATGGTAAAAAACGGCGTGACAATGGCTTCCGCACCGGAAAAGTTCACATAGACCACCATGATCAGCGGCACGGCCATCAGCCCAAGGGGCAGCGCCATGAAAAAGAGCTGCCTGAGACGGCGGGTCCGCTGTCCCTTCCCGCAGAAAAGATAATATGCCCCGAAAAGTATGCAGAAAACAGCCACCGCAACAGCGGCAATAATATAAGTGTACAGCACAATGCCGAAAAGGATCCCCACAAAAGCAAAAGAAAGGTACATCCCCTTTCCCGGACTCCTCTCAGCCTTCCTTATGATGCGGACCAGCCCATAGACCGCCACCGTCAGCGCTCCCAGCATGGCATTGCAGTCCAGCGCAAAACGGCAGTTCATGATGAAATACGGAAAAATGCCCAGCAGCGCCAGTCCTGCATACAGCCCCTTCTCCCCTAGTTCTTCCCTTATGAGCAGCGACCCGAAAACCACCGTCAAAAGCCCCATGACAACGCCCGGCATGCGCAGCGTGTAGAGATTCAGGCCGAAAAGCTTCACAAGCAGGGCACAGAAGCAGGTATAGAAAGCGCTCTGCTCCCCATAGAAATTGACCGGGCAGACGGGCATGAAATTACCGTACCGGTCCGTGCAGAAATGAGCCATGGACCATGCGTTCAGACCAAGTCCCGCCTCATCGATATGCATTTCCAAAGGTACGGACGCAATGTGATATATCCTCAAAAAAGCAGCAAGAAGCAACAAGCCTCCAAACAGCAGATGCCTGCCGCATTTCCGCATCCTTTCCTTCCTCCCTGTCCGTATCCTTCCGGTCCCCCGTGCTTCCCAGCCCTCCATATACTCTCCGTCCTCGGTATATTCCAGCCTTCGGTGTGCTGCCGCCTTTGGTGTGTCTCCCCGCCCCGGTATGCTTCCCGCCCCGGTATGCTTCCCGCCACTTCTCACGGTTCTCCCAATGGGGCGGCGTACATCCTTATGCATATCCTACAGTATATATTTTCTCAGCAGAGAAAGAATCTCCTCCAGATTGACCGGCTTTGCGGTATGGGCGTTCATCCCTCTGTCCAGACAGCGCTGCACGTCATCGGAAAAAGCGTCCGCCGTCATGGCGATGATGGGAATCCTATCCGCGTCCGGACGGCCGCAGCTGCGGATCTGCTCCGTTGCCTCATAGCCGTTCATGATAGGCATACGGATATCCATCAGAATCGCATCGTAAAATCCCTCCTCTGCCGTCTGGAACTTTTCCACACAGATCTTTCCGTTTTCGGCCCATTCCAGTATCATGCCCGCATCAGACAGCAGCTCCTTGAGTATCTCCCAGTTCAGCTCGTTGTCCTCGGCCACCAGTATGCGCCGCCCCGACAGATCCTTATCCACATTCCCGTCGGTCTGCAGCTCGGCTACGCCCATATACCTTTTAAGCCCGTAAAACAGAGTGGACCGAAACAGCGGCTTTGCAATAAAGCCGTTGATGCCCGCCTCCTTTGCCTCCGGCTCCAGCTCGCTCCAGTCATAGGCGGAGATCAGTATGATCGGCATATCGGCCCCCACGATCCGCCGGATCTGTCTGGCCACTGCCAGCCCATCCATCCCCGGAAGCTTCCAGTCCAGAAGAACGATCTGATATCCGTCCCGCAGCCGGTGGTGCTTCTCCACCATCTCCACTGCCTTCTCACCGCTCATGGTCCAGTCCGCCTCTATGCCGATGGATTTCAGCGCCTCCACTGCCGTATTGCAGAGCACCTCGTCATCGTCCACCACCAGCATCTTCCACGCAGGCAGAACCATGTCCGCCTCCTGAGCTTCAGCCTTCTCAATGTCCACCGACACATGAAACTCGGTTCCCTCGTTCAGCCGGCTCTTCACGTTGATAGAGCCGCCCATGGCATCCACGATATACTTCGTGATCGTCATGCCGAGCCCGGCGCCCTCTGTCTTGTGAACCCGCATATTGTCCGCTCTGGTATAGGAATCAAAGATATGCTCCAGAAAATCCTCCGCCATACCTATTCCGTTGTCTTTTACTATGATGTGGGTGCGGACAAAAGCATCGCCCTTTTCCGGAGGGGCCTCCTCCTGAAACAGGGACAGCTCTATGGTTCCCCCCTCCTGTGTATATTTAACGGCATTGGACAGCAGGTTCAGCAGTATCTGGTTTAAGCGGACACTGTCGCAGTACACATCCTCCGCCGTGATATGGTCGATGTGCACGTTGAAATTCTGGCTCTTCGCCCTGACCTGCGCCTGAACGATGCCCACCACCGCCTCCACCACCTCACACAGAGAGATGCGCTCCGCCGTCAGCGTCATCTTACCGCTCTCGATCTTGGACATATCCAGCACATCGTTGATCAGCCCCAGCAGATGCTTCCCGGACAGCGTGATCTTCCGCAGACAGTTCTGCACCTGCTCTTTATCATCGATATGGGTTATGGCAATGGCCGTCATGCCTACGATGGCGTTCATCGGAGTGCGGATGTCATGGCTCATATTGGAAAGGAAAGCGCTCTTTGCCTTGGTGGCCGCCAGTGCGTCCTCCCTCGCCTTCTCCAGATCCTCCAGCTGCTGGCAGGTCATCTTGAAGTAAATATAGAAAATAATCATCAGTACAAGGAAAATAACCATGCAGACCACCATGGTAGCCACTGTCCTGTCGTTGTTGAGATCCTCCACGGTCTGGTTCAGGGTTCCGAAGGGCAGGATCGTCACAAGATGCCATTCCGAATAGGGAAGGGGCGTACAGTATATCTGCTGGCTGCTGCCGCCGAAGTCCAGCACTCCCGCATAACTCTCCTTCCGGGCCATGGCATCGGAAAGCTCCCTGACACAGCCTTCGATCTTATCCGGGTCATCGCTCTGATACCTGCCGTATAAGCTGCTGAAATAGTCATGATATTCGCCGCTCAGGGAGCTCACGATAAAGCTGCCGTCCCTGCGGATGATATGAGAGAATATCATCGCATCTTCTTCATCCGTCCCCAGCATGGCGCTGATATATTCTATTGGCACGGCCACCACCATCGCTATGCTTGTCTCCCCGTTCTGCATGGGATATTCTGCCCCCACGCCGAACAGGACCACTTCATTCCCCAGTGCGTCGCTGCCCACGGCCACCTTTTTCTCATTGCGCCTCAGAGATTCCAGAAAAGGATCCGGATCCGCAAGCTGAACGGACTCTCCCTCAAGCATCTCAAGCCTTCCGTTCTCGGAGCAGAGTGCCAGATACCCGAAGTTCCTGACCTCGACTCTGTAAATCAGCTCACTATACAGCTTGTCCCTGTCCCCCATGTCCGAAGAGACCACCTGCACCGCACTCTCCGCCTGCTCCAGCTTTAAATTGATAAGCGTTCTGAAATGAGCCGTGATATGGTCATTGATACCTGCCATATATATATCGCCTACTTTATTGATGGCCTTCTCGCTCACCCTGCTCATGTAACGGCCCAAAAGTATAAATGCGCTTACACTGATCAGCAGAAGAAGCAGGAAGCTTCCGATCAGAAAGCGCGTCGCATGGGACCACCAGCGCCTCTGTACTCCAGAATCCTGCTCTTTGGCTGTTTTCTCTCTTTTTTCGAACATATACTTCCCTCTTTCCTGCTGCCTTCGGCAGTCTCCGGGCAGCGGACATTATACCATGTTTCTGTGCGCTTTGGCGCACATGGAATCATAAAGTCGAAACAATGCCCTTCTGTTTCGATATTATACCATGATTTCGTGCGCTTTGGCGCACATGGAATCATAAAGTCGAAACAATGCCCTTCTGTTTCGATATTATACCATGTTCGTGCGGCAAAAAAAAGCAAATTTTATGCACTTTCCATATAAAGGTTCGTCCAAACCCGCCGGAGACTTCATGCACCCTCTCTGAATTCCCTGCTGCGCTCCAGTCTCTCCTTGAAAATCCCTTCCGCCCCTTCCTCCGTGGGGAGATAATAACGCCTGTCCTTCAGCCCCTCCGGCAGGCAGGTCATGCGGGCAATCTTCTCCTCCGTGTCATGGGCATAGACATACCCCTCCCCATAGTGAAGCTCCTCCATGAGACCGGTGGGGGCATTGCGGATGACCAGAGGAACCGGCTCCGTAAGTCTGGTCAGAGCATCCGCCTTCGCAGTCTCATAGGCTCTGTACAGCGCATTGGAACGGGGAGCCAGCGTCAGATAGATCACCGCCTGCGTCAGGTTCAGATTGCATTCCGGCATACCGTTGAAGTGGCAGGCCTGATAAGCCGCCACGGCGACCTGCAGGGCCTGAGAGTCCGCAAGCCCCACGTCCTCGCTGGCAAAGCGGATCAGCCGTCTGGCGATGAAAAGGGGATCCTCCCCCGCCTCCAGCATCCGGGCCAGCCAGTACACCGCTGCGTCCGGGTCGGAATTCCGCATGGACTTATGAAGGGCAGAGATCAGATTGTAATGCTCCTCCCCCTTCTTGTCGTATAACAGTGTCTTTTTGCCCAGACACTGCTCCAGCAGCTCCTCCGTCACGGTGACGGACCCGTCCGGGGAAATCTGACCGTTCAGCACTGCCATCTCCAGTGCGTTCAGCGCTCTGCGGGCATCCCCGTCGGCAAAGGCGGCAATGATGTCCAACAGCCGTTCCTCCATGTGGACCTCCATGCTCCCCAGCCCCCGCTTATCCCTCAGGGCGTGGGACAGCAGCCCTGCCAGATCCTTCTCGTCCAGCTCCTTCAGCACAAAGACCCTGCACCGGGACAGAAGCGCAGCGTTGATCTCAAAGGAAGGGTTCTCCGTAGTTGCCCCGACCAGCGTAATGCTGCCCTTTTCCACATAGGGAAGAAAGGCATCCTGCTGGGCCTTGTTGAAGCGATGTATCTCATCCACGAACACCAACGTGCGCACACCGTAAACCCGGCTCTCCTCCGCCTGCTTCATGATGTCCCTGATCTCCTTGATGCCGCTGGTGACCGCACTGAAATTCACAAAATTGGACTGGGTGCGGTTTGCGATGATCCGGGCCAGAGTAGTCTTCCCCACTCCGGGCGGCCCCCAGAAAATCATGGATGACACCATGTCCTTCTCCAGCATCCTGCGCAGAAGCATCCCCTCCCCCAGCAGATGCCTCTGCCCCACGTAATCCTCCAGCGTCTGAGGACGCATCCTGTCCGCCAGAGGCGCAAGCCCGGGAGCCGCCCCCTGCTCCGTCTGTATATCAAAAAGAGAAAGCTGTTCCATTCCCTGCCTCCCGTCGTCCATCCTTATCTCCCGCCCGCCCAGACGGCTGTCCTATATATAGCCGCCTCCTATTCTTCAGTATAGCGAATTCCGGCCGATTGCGCAAGGCTAACCTGCGCATGCCGCCTGAAGCTCTATCTGCTTTTGGGGGCATATAGGAAACAAGCTGTAAATAGTGCAAATAGCGTGAAATAATCCCCAAAGCCATCCCTGCCTTCCTATGTTATACTGTTTCATGATATACGGTATCTTTTCCCATGTACTCTTTCAAAAGCCATGGGAACTGTAAAGAATCCCAAACAACGAACCATTGTATAAAAGCCCACTACGGCAGGGAGGTAACCATTTGAAAATCGCAATGCTTATGGACAGAAATACCCGGTCTCAGGTTCTGGATCAGGAGACCATCCGGCGTTTTGAGGCTCTGGGAGATCTGGCATGGAACGAGACGGAACAGAACGAGCTTGAAAATGCAAAAGAAGTCATCAGAGGGGCGGACGTGGCCGTCACCAGCTGGGGCAGCCCCGCCATGACGGAGGAGCTGCTGGACACCGCCCCCGGCCTGAGGCTGGTTCTCCATGCCGCAGGCAGCGTGAAGCCCATCGTCACCGAGGAAATGTACCGGAGGGGCATCCGGATCATTTCCTCCGCCTATGTGCTCAGCTCCGGCGTGTCGGAGACCGCTCTGGGCCTGACCATCGCCGCATGCAAGAACTTCTTTTCCCTGAATCAGGAGATCCGTCAGGGCGGCTGGTCCCATACGGACATTACAGATCTGTACGGCATCACCGTAGGTATCGTGGGCTTCGGCATCGCAGGCAGCCATTTTGCGGAGCTGCTGGCCAACTTCAGCGTAAAGGTCATCTCCTATGACCTCTATGTCCCGGCGGAGCGCATGGCCGCACTGGGAGCAGAAAAGGTGACGTTGGAGGAGCTTCTGCGCCGCAGCGACGTGGTGAGCCTCCATGCGCCTTCCGTAGACGACACCTATCATATGATCAACAGCGAAACGCTGAGCAAGATGAAGGACGGCGCAATCCTGATCAACACCGCCAGAGGCGCTCTGGTGGACGAGGAGGCGCTGATCTGTGCTCTGGAGAAGGGCAAGCTAAAATACGCCTGTCTGGACGTCACGGATCCGGAGCCCCCTGCCCCTGACAGCAGGCTCCGCATCCTGCCGAACTGCATCCTGACCCCCCACTTGGCCGGACAGGCAGGAAACGGGCTGCGCAAGATCGGTCTGCACTGCCTTCTGGAGCTGGAACGCTTTCTCGCCGGAAAGCCCCTGCTCTACGGCGTGACGGAGGAGATGCTGGCCAAGATGGCCTGAATACGGGCAATTAGGGTGGATCATACCAGAAAGGAGTCCATCGGCAGCTGCAGAAAGAAACCGCCGAAAGAGGAAAGCCTATGAACACGATTATAAGCTGCGAATGCAGCTGCCGCCCGGAGCCGCTGGTCAGTCCCTTCGGCTTCAAGGGCGGCGCTCTGACAGAGCTGTGGCAGATCACCTGCCGTCTTCAGGATAAGGAGGGCCGCCGGGGCACGGGGCTCGGCGTCCAGAGCGTGCTTTGGAGCGATGCCGCCGTCTTTGCCGGACTGGGGCAGGAAAGGGGCAATAGGCTGATGCTGTCCATGACCCGGTACGCCCTCGGACTGCTGAAGGGCCGCCCCGTCCGGCGCCCGGATCAGATGCTCCATGACCTGATTCCAAAGGTGTGGGAATATGGCCGCCTCGAAAGCGGCCTTCCCAATCTGCGGCTCACCTTCGTGCTGAACGCCCTGACCCCCCTGGACTGGGCGCTGTGGCAGCTGTATGCCAAAACAGAGGGATGCTTTGCTCTCACCCGGCTTACCGCTCCTATCACCTCCGCCCTGAACTGCCGCCAGATGCGTCTGGGCAACATTCCCCTGATCAGCTACGGCACTTCCCCGGAGGAGATCCTGCGGCTGGCACAGGAAGGGGCCTTTCTCTATAAAATCAAGATCGGCTCGGCCCCGGAGGGTCCGGAGAACCTAGACGCCATGCTGGAATGGGACTGCCGGAGACTGCTGGAAGTCCATACTCTGGTATCCGGCCGGACCACACCCCATACCCAGTGCGGCCATCCGGTCTATTATCTGGACGCCAACGGCCGCTACGACGGGCCGCAGCGGCTGGAGCGGCTTCTGGATTTCGCCTCCCGGCACGGCATTCTGGAGCGGATCCTGCTGCTGGAGGAGCCCTTTCCGGAGGACAGACTGCAAGATGTAAAAAGCCTTCCGGTTTCAGTGGTCGGGGACGAGAGCGCCCACAGCGCCGAGGACGCCCGAAGGCTCATGGAGGAATACGGCTATTCCGCAATGGCCCTGAAGCCCGTCGCCAAAACCCTGTCCGTGACGCTGGAGGTGCTGGAAATGGCAAGAAGACATGATGTCCCCTGCTTCTGCGCCGATCTCACCGTAAACCCCGCCATGACAGAATACAACAAGGCAGTGGCGGCAAGGCTTCCTCTGCTGCCCGGCTTAAAATGCGGCGTCATGGAAAGCAACGGCCCCCAGAACTATCTTAACTGGAACCGGATGCTCTCCGACGATCCCGCCGCCGGAGAGCCCTGGGCCCTCCCCGTGAAGGGACTGTATGAATTAGATGACCGCTTCTTCCAAAACGACGGCGGCATCTGGCGGGATGCTCTCCCGGCCTGACGCCGCCCCTGATCCGCTGCCCAGAAGCTCTGAGCTCTGATGTCATACAATACTGTCCTAGAGCTTTTGTCGATCCTTGAATGATTGTAATATGGGCCTATGGTCTGGTTGAACCGTCCTGCCGCTTCCACCGAGGCACTCCCTATAACAGAGCCGCCCCGCTGTCCCTGTCCAGATAAAGCACCGCCCCACCGTGGCGGCGCAGGGCCGTGGCAGGGCATTTCTCCCCCACCTCTCCCCGGCAGGTATCCCGCACTGCCGCAGCCTTTCTGGACCCCGGCACCACGCAGAACATCCTCTGCGCCCTGCAGAGGGCAGGCACCGTCAGCGTCACCGCATAGGCAGGCACCTCGTCCAGCGAGGAGAAGCACCCGTCGTTCACCTGCTGCCTGCGGCACAGGGGATCCAGCTCCACCACCTTCACCGGCTCAGGATCTCTGAAGTCCGCCACCGGGGGATCATTAAAGGCGATGTGTCCGTTCTCGCCTATGCCCAGACAGACGATGTCCGCCGGATACCGCTCCAGCAGCGCCCCGTAATTCGCACAGATCTCCTCCGGCCCGTCCCCTGCGTCCCGCAGATAATGGACCGCCTTCAGAGGCACCCTCTTAAAAAGCGCTTCCTCCAGAAAGTTTCCGAAAGCCTGCGCCGCATCCGGCGACAGACCGCAGTACTCATCCATATGGAAGGCCCGGATCCTTCCCCAATCTATGGAGCCATCTCTCCCCAGCGCCTCCAGCACCTCGTTCTGAGAGGGAGCCGCTGCGAAGATCATGCTGCATTCCTCCTTCCGGCCAAGCACCTCCCGTATCGCCGCCGCTATGTCCGAGGCCGCAGCCTCGCCCATCTCGCTGCGGCTGTCATAGATTCTTACTTCCAGCTCGTCATACCTTTTACCCGTCATCCCTGCTCCCTTCTCCTCAGCGCATCGTGTCGTTTTTCAGCCATTTCTTTCAGTTGTCTGTCCTGAAGCTTTCCCTTGTTGTTCCTGCTCTCAGGCATTTTTGTTCTTACTCTGTAACGAATTCAAGTTAGGTATGTCGTGAATCGTGAACTGCCTTGATTTTTCTGGCTTTTGGAAAAATGGCATACCGGACAAAAGCGTTACAGCTCAATTCCTTTTTCCTATAATTTCTTATGAATCCTCGTTGTCGTGAATGATTTTATGCCTTACCTCTCCGTCCACCAGCACCAGCTTCACGTTAATATCCTCGTCAAACAGCGCCAGATCCGCCCGGCGGCCCGGCTCCACCCTGCCCACTGTCTCCTGCAGCCCAAGGATCCTTGCCGGCGTCTCCGTGGCCATCCTCACCGCATCCGGCAGCGTGGCCCCTGCCAGCCTCACCATGTTGCGCACCAGACGGTCCGCCGTACACACGCTTCCTGCAAAGGCCTTTCGATCCGGCATCTTGGCCACGCCGTCCTCCACGATCACACGCCGTCCCCGGGCAAGGCTGCCCAGAATGCTCTCTCCTGCCTCCTGACCGGCAGCCCGCATGGCGTCCGTGACCAGAGCCAGCCGTTCCGGCCCGATGAAGCGGTAGGCCATGGCGAGCAGCTCCCCCGGCAGATGACGGCCGTCCGCGATCACCTCGCTGGTCAGACCGGGCAGCAGATAGGCGCTTTCGATAACGCCTGCCCTCCGAAAGCCTCCCGCACGGGTAATGCCCGACATGGCCGAATACAGATGGGTCACATGTCCATAGCCGTGCCTCAGCGCTTCCTTCACCTCACTGTAGACTGCGTTGCTGTGCCCTATGGAGGGCAGAATCCCCCGGGATGCCAGATAATCTCCCATTTCGAAGGCTCCGGGAAGCTCCGGCGCAACGGTCCACCGCAGAATCCCGGGACAGATCTCCGTCAGCCTCCGGTACTCCTCCGGAACCGGGTTCCGAATGTATGCCCCGTCCTGAGCGCCGCTCTGGGCGGACGCCAGATAGGGCCCCTCCATGTGAAGCCCCAGCAGCCGTGCGCCGCCTATGCTGCCCCTGCACTGTTCCCACAGGCGGGCCGCACCCTCCATCTCCTCCGTGGTGGAGGCCATGGCAGTGGCCACGATTCCCGTGGTGCCATGGGTCAGGTGAAGCCTGCCCGCACCGTCCCATGCCTCCCGGGTGCCGTCCATGAAGTCATGTCCCCCGCCGCCATGGACATGAATGTCAATAAAACCGTGGGACAAATAGAGTCCCCCGCATTCCAGACATACATCTGCGGCCCAGTCCATGGGCGGGCGGTCTCCCTCCGAAGCCCCTTCCGGAAGCCATTCCCGAATCCTGCCCTCCGACAGCAAAAGGCTCCCCGGTTCCGCCCTGCCGTCCTGCACCAGCTTTACATTATGCAGCAATGTCTTCATGGAGTCTTCCTCCTTCTTCTGATGCGCTTTTGTGAGATGCGCCTTCCTAACATGCATCTTCCTATGATACGCCTTTTACCGCAACTGCACCTATCATTCATTCTTTCTTGCCCATCTCAGCTGCACTCAGCAGCTCCTTCAGGGCCCCTGCGCTCTCTGTCAGGGCCCCTCTTCCTCCTCTGGAAAATTCCGTCCCCTGCGGAACCCGCATCTGCTCCTCGGTCAGCACCGCATCCTTACGGTAATGGGGCTCCAGAGACAGCCAGCCCTCATATCCGTCCTGCACCAAGGCGCCCAGCAGTCCTCCGTAATCCACCAGCCCCGTACCCGGCTTCACGCAGAAAGGCTTCCCTCCGGAAAGAAGGGCATCCTTGACATGCACATGGGACAGCCGGGAGCGCACGGCCTCGTACCCCTCCGGAAAGGGCCTTTCCCCAAAGGGATCATAAATATCGTTTCCCGGGTCATAGATCGCCCCGAAGACCTCCTTGTCCAAGAGGGACAGAAGCGCCGCCACAGCGGCATGGTTCGTGGTGTTCACACCGGGATCCGCCTCCAGCAGCAGCCGCTTGCCCCGTTGCCGCAGAATCCTTCCGGGCCGTACAAAAAAGGGCGCAAGCTCCTCCGGCAGGAGTCTCCCGCTCTCCGGAGCAAAAAAAGCAAAGCCCCGGATGGTCTCACAGCCCAGAATATCCGCCGCATCGCACAGTCTGGAGAGCTTCTCCAGCTCCTCCCGCAGCCCCTCTCCGGCCCTGCACTTGTAAAACGAGGCCGCAAGATTGCAGACCGAGAGCCCCTCCCCCTCCAGCCTTTTCTTCCATTCCTTCAGAAGGTCAGGAGCAATTCTGTCAATGGGCGTGTCGTTCACGCTGCGAAGCTCCACCCCCTGCAGTCCACAGCCCTTGGCCAGCTCCACGGCCTCCGAAAAGTCCTGAGTGGCCTCATCCGTAATAAATGCCAGCTTCATATCCTATTCCGCCTTTCAGACAGCCTTCTGTCTACAGATTTCCATACATGACGCCTGCAGCCCCGCCATATTCCTTCCAGAACCTTCTGCCGTCGTAACAAGGCCCATCCTTGTCCAAGTCCTCCACCGCCACCGGCTTCCCCGCCTTCTTTCGGGAAGCCGTAGCCGCCAGCATGACCCTCACGGACTCCAGAAGCTCCTCTGTGTCCGCCAGAATATGTGCCCTGCCTTCCATGTAATTGCAGACCTGCTCCAACAGCGCCCCGTACAGCCTGGAGGAATCCATCTGGAAATGATATGTCTTCTTCGTGGTCATCACAGTGATGACAAAGGGCTGCCATGTTCCCGTGAAGGTATTGAAAATGGCGCTGGCACCGCTTTTGTGGGTAAGAAAATAGCTCTCGGAATATTTTTCGCCCCGCTGACCCCGCCCAAGATACTGCACGGACGTAAAGCCGCTGCCCAGAATGCCTGCCAGAGCCTCTGCTATATGGATCCCGTAATTGAACTCGTCCACTCCTGCCGTTCCGAAGACCTGCACCGTCTGGCCCCGCTCCTCCTCAGGGACAGCCAGAAATTCCTGAATCTCCACGGCATAGCGGGCGCTGGAGGCCCCCAGTATGACGGCGCCGGAACGAACCAGCTCCTCCACCCTGCCGCAGTCCTCCAGATTCCCCACCAGCGGCTTGTCTATAAAGACCGGTTTCCCCTTTCGGATAAAAGGCACTGCGCAGCGCAGGTGATCGTCCCAGTCGCAGCCGTGAACGAACCCGATGTCGCACATATCCGCCAGCTCCTCCAGCGTGCCGCATCTTTTCTCCAGCCCGAACCGGCGCATGAACCCTTCCACCTCCCTGTCGTCCCGGAAGGAATCGTTGTATACTCCCACGTATCCGGCACGGGTATCCCTCTCCATGACTTCCCCGAATCCCAAGGGATGGGAAGTGTCTATATTTACCGCTCCTACACGTATCATGTTCCTGCCTCCTTCTGTTGTCCGTATATCTCCGCAGCTCGCCTGCCAGTTTTCTTTTCCCCGAAGCCGCCAATGCCCAGCTTTCTTCTCCCCGAAGCTACAACGCCTGACTTTCTTCTCCCCCGAAGCTGGCCGAAGCTTTAAAATCTGCCGCCTAAGAGGGACTCTCCTGCCTCAGACGCACCGGCCTGCTCTCTCTGGCAGACTCATAAATGCGCAGAATCAGCTCCACGGCCTTCCGGCCCTCCTGCCCGTCCACCAGCAGCGGCTCATCCCGAAGGATGGCGTTCACCAGATTCTGAACCTGGTAAAAGTGGCCCTCTGCGCCGATGGCTCCCGGATTCCTATGACCGCCGGCAGCCGTCCTCTCTTCCCCGCTGCCTCGGGCATAAGCCTCTTGTTTCCTGCCGCAGACCGGTTCCGCCTCTCCGCAGGTTCCCCCGGCCCCTTCTGTTTCCCCGCAGGTTCCCCCGGCCTCTTCATAGATAAACTGGTTCCAGCGCTCCTCCTCAAAGGAGGCATAGACAATTTTGTCCTCCTCCAGAATCAGGGAGCCCTTGTCCCCGCACAGCTCGATCCGCCTCGGAAAGCCGGGATATACGCCGGTGTCGGCCTGAATGACCCCCAGTGCGCCGCTCTCGAACTCCGCCACTGCGCTCAAGGTATCCTCCACCTCGATTCTGCGGGCCAGAGTAGCCGCCCTGCCATATACGCCGGTCACCGGCCCTGCCAGATAGAGCAGAAGATCCACCCCGTGGATCCCCTGATTCATCAGCGCTCCGCCGCCGTCCATGGCCCAGGTTCCCCTCCAGCCGCCGGAATCGTAATACTCCTGACTACGGAAATACTTCATATGAAGATCCGCATTCACCAGTCTTCCCAAGGCGCCGCTCTCCAAAAGCCTCTTGGCCTGCCGAACCGCCGGCGCAAAGCGAAGCTGGCTGACTGCGCTGAGCTTGACCTTATGCTCTCCGGCAAGCCCCAGCATCCGATCGCACTCCTCCAGCGTCAGCGCCATGGGCTTCTCCACAAGCACATGCCGCCCATGGGACAGCGCCTCACAGGCCATGGCCCCATGCAGGCCGCTGGGCGTACAGATGCACACCGCATCCACCTCTCCGTCCTCCCATATCTCCTCAAGGGAGCCATAGGCCCTGACGCCCCACTCCGCAGCCGTCTTCCGAGCCAGCTCCATCGAAGCGTCATAGACCCCCGCCAGACAAGCCTCCTCAATCCCGGAAATAGCCGAGATATGAAATTTTGAAATCATTCCGCAGCCGATTACCGCAAAGCCGACTCTTTCCTGCATATCGTACCCCCTCCCCCACCGGTGCCCCGTCGTGGACGGCCCTATCCCCCAGCTTCCTTTTCCCTCAGTATAACAAAACCTGCCGCAGATTCCCATTCAATATCTTAAAGGAAATTTGCAGATTCTTCCGCAGAGGCCCATACATAACCCGACGGGCCAGACCCGCCTAAAGGAGGCCATAGCATTCCCGTTATCATGGCAAGGCTCTCCCAACATACTCAAGTGCGAAAAACAGCCCTGAATCATTCAATCAAACAAGGCAGAACACCCATAAGTGCTCTGCCTTGTCATGCTCTTGCCCCCAGTTCTTCACCTTTTTCGCATTCTCCTGATCTCACATCAAAAACGTCATAGACTCATGCCAGCTGTCTTCCCGCTTTTATTTCATAAAAAGGGCAGTCTGCTCTTCTCCGTGATAAATCACAAACATATCTCCCGTCTGTGCAACGCCGTCCGCCGGATATCCTTCTGACACCTTCCGAAAATCCATGTCTATCACATAGGCCATGCCGTCTTCATCGTTCATCATCGCATAGCCGTCCTGATACCCGCAGCAGTCCTGCGCCTCCGGCATCTCCATCCGATTGCCCTGCTCGTCCAGATAGAAATACTCTCCCCCTTCACCGGCCAGATACCAGCCCTCATCCGTCATCTCGATTGCCTCATACTCCGCCAGAACCACCTCCGCAAGATTCGTGACCTCACGGTACTCATTCAGCTCTGCTCTGGAGAAATCCAGCAAAAAGCATCTGTCGATTTCATCCTGATAAACAATATTTACAACCATCTGCATCCTGCGGCTGCCATACCAATATCCGCCGCTGTAATATTCCGGAATCTGAATCGTCAGTTCCGAAAAAGCCATCGAAAGATCGACGCCAAATATCCGTTCTGCCTCTTCGGTGTTCATAGGGATTTCAAAATACTGCTGTGCCCGACAGTCAAACAAAGCAATTCCAACCGCCCTCTCCCAAGAAAGCGAAGGCATATAGCCGTCCTTTACCGCCCACGCCTGATACCGCGGTATTGCTTTACCGCCAGTCATGCCGGCAATCTGGGTTCCTGACGCTTCCGGATCCGGCGGAACAGACTCCTCAAAATGTCTGATCCACCCTGCCTCTTCCAGCATAGCCTCCCTTGCGTCATCGATACGCACCATGCTTCCGTCCATCTGTATCAAAAAAAGTCCTTCTGTTTCCAGTGAACAATGGTTTTTTCTGCTGCCCATTGCCTTTTTCCCGCCATGCAACTATAATGGAATCAGCACAAAACTCTCCCGGAGGAGCCGCCTATGAAAATCACGGATCTGCACATCCAGAACTTCAAGTCCATCCACGACATGCACATTCCGGACATCGAGAACGCCCTGATTCTGGTGGGCCAGAACAATACCGGCAAGACCACCGTGCTGGATGCCATCCGGGCGGCGGGAGGACAGTACAGGATCGGCCCCGAGGACTTCGGGGAAGCCGGGGCAAAGATCAAAATCCGGGTATCCTTGTCCTTCACGGAGGAGGATCTGGAGCTGCTTCGGCTGCGGGGCGTGGTGAGCCAATACCGGCGAAGGGAGGCATGGCTGCAGGACTTTGGCAGAAAGCTCCCCTCCTTTCATGACGGAACCCTCACCTTTACCATGACGGCCAACCGGGACGGAAAAATCCGCTATCAGGACGGCGTGGACAAGAACAATCCCCACATCCGGGAAGTGTTTCCCAAGATCTACCATGTGGACACGGAGCGGCGGCTGGAGCAGCTTCAGAGCGACCTGCTGCTTTTGCAGGAGCATGAGATCCTGAAGCAGATGCGTTCCGGCTGCTGTATGTTCAATCAGGCCAGAGACTGCACCTACTGTTTCCACTGCATCGGCCTCATCGAGCAGAAGACCCCGGCGCAGCTGAACGCTCTGGAGACCTCCAAGCTTCTCGACTATAAATTGTATCAGCTGAATCTGGACACCTTCGCCCGGATGGTCAACGACTGCTTTCACAAAAACGGAGGCCGGGAAAGCATCCTCTATTCCATGAACCGGGACGTGGAAAAGATCCTGAGCGTGACAACAGAAATTCGCCATCCGGCCCAGAACGTGCCCCGGCCTATTTCCCGCATGGGGAAGGGAATGAGGTCCATCTACCTCTTTTCCCTGCTGGAGGCCTACACCCAGATCGAGGAGAACCTTTCCAGCATCCTCATGATCGAGGATCCGGAAATCTTTCTCCATCCCAGCCTCCAGAAGGTCTGCGGCAGGATACTCTACCGGCTGGCGGCAAAGAACCAAGTGATCTTTACCACCCACTCCCCCAACCTTCTGCCAAATTTCAACAGCCGCCAGATACGGCAGGTGATTCTGTCGGAGGACGGCTCCAGCGACATCCGGGAACGCACGGACATCAGTGCCATTCTGGACGATCTGGGCTATACCGCAGGGGACCTGATGAATGTGAACTTCGTATTTATCGTGGAGGGCAAGCAGGACAAATCCCGCCTTCCCCTGCTGCTGGGCAAATATTATGCGGAGACGCTGGACGAGGAGGGCAACCTGTCCCGCATTGCCATCATCACCACCAACAGCTGCACCAACATCAAGACCTATGCCAATCTCAAATACATGAACCAGATTTATCTGCGGGATCAGTTCCTCATGGTCCGGGACGGCGACGGCAAGGACCCCGAGCTGCTGGGCAGCCAGCTCTGCCGCTATTATCAGGAGCGGAATCTGGAGGACATGGACAAGCTGCCCAAGGTCCGCCCCGAGAACGTGCTGATCCTGAAATACTATTCCTTCGAGAACTATTTCCTGAATCCGAAGGTCATGGCACAGCTGGGCGTGGTGGAATCCGAGGAAGCCTTTTATGAGATCCTTTTTGAGAAATGGAAGGAATACCTGCACCGCATCCAGAGCGGCCGCCATCTGACGGAGGTTCTGGGCCATGGTCTGGAAAGCGTTCAGGATGTGAAAGAGCATATGGAAGAGATCCGCATTTATCTGCGGGGGCATAACCTGTTCGACATCTTCTACGGGAAATACAAGGAGCAGGAGACGGAGCTTCTGGAGCGGTATATCGATCTGGCTCCCAGGGAGGATTTTCAGGATATCTTCGCCGCACTGGAGCATTTTCCCTACTTCGAGGGCCGGCGGGTGGTCTGAGCCGCCCGGCTTCGGGAAAACTGCCGGGGGCATTAAGTTTTAATTTCCTGCCACATCAAGGCTCCTTCAAAAATGGTGCAATGGTGCAGTAAGTGCCTTCCTTTTCTAAGAAATCGTTGATTTTCCGACTTTTTCGGGATACTTTAAAACATTGCCGTGTTATTTGTTGTTTTTAACCCAAGTACCGACTTCTGACGATTTTGTCATCCCAAGGCGTATGTAAAATTCCTGATCCGAAAGTACAATCGCCCTTTTTGCACCTTTTTCCTTGGCACGATTCATAGCCTCATAGACAACTGCCTTGCCAAGACCTTTACCTCGATGTTCGGGAACCGTTACGACAGGCTCTATATATGCTGTATTTTTGCCATTGTACCATACTCCGCAATGAGCAGCATACTCTCCATTCTTGATAGCAAAAGTCTTGATGTATTCTGAGATTTCAAGATGTTTCTGGGCTTTTGACACTTCCTCGCTGGGTTCTTGCGGAACACCTTCATGGTCAAATCCGTGATATATTACCAATTGCCATTGCCAGTTATCAATCTCTGAATCTGGGGGATTCAGGCAAAATCCTTGTGGCAATTGGAAAGAAAGCTTATGGGAACAGGTGCTAAGGCAAGAGAAAATAGTAAATTAGTAATTACAAAACTAA
>CANOFQ010000027.1 GCA_947565325.1 uncultured bacterium | reverse complement strand
GAGCGGGAAAGTGGTGCTTACCTACGAGGAATTCACGCTGAACGATGTGGTCTCTCCGTGATACAATATGGACGCATGATACAGTATAATCCTCAGAAGGTACAAAAAAATGCCTAAAATAAAAAAATACCGCCTTTTGCTCCCCATCGCTTTGGCCGCAGTGATCCTTTCCTTTTCAGGCTGCCCCAAGACCGCCATGGAGCAGCCTTCCCTTCAGGCCCGGTCTCAACAGGAGACCAGCCCTGAAGCCTCCCCACAGACACCTTGTCTGCCGTCCTGTACAGACCGGCCATACACCGGTTCCGCCGATTTTCCGCCCTACGCAGGACAGCCATATACAGAAGTCCACGACAACCTGCCATATTTTTCGGAAGGCGATCTGACGGACCAGTCCTTTGAGACCTACGGGGAGCTGGACGAGCTGGGAAGATGCCGGACCGCCTTCGCCTGCATCGGGACGGATCTCATGCCCACGCAGGAACGAGGCTCCATCGGAAGCGTCAAGCCTTCCGGATGGCATACGGTCAAGTATCCCGAGATTATTGAAGACAACTATCTCTATAATCGCTGTCATCTGATCGGCTACCAGCTTTCAGGGGAAAATGCCAACGAGAGGAACCTGATTACCGGAACCAGGTATCTGAACCTTCAGGGTATGCTGCCGCTGGAAAACATGGTCGCAGACTATGTGACCTCCTCCGGCAATCATGTCCTATACCGAGTCACCCCCGTCTTCGACGGCGATAATTTAATTGCGTCAGGCGTCCTGATAGAGGCTCTTTCTGTTGAAGATAGCGGAGAAGGCATCTCGTTCTGCGTCTATGCCTACAACATACAGCCCGGTGTAGACATCGATTACGCCACCGGTGAAAGCAGGCCCGGCGCAGAGGCACCGCAGGAGACATTGCCTTATGAGACGCCGCCCCAGAACAGCCTGTATATCCTGAACACAAACACCCTGAAATTCCACCGTCCCTCCTGCAAGAGCGTGGAGCAGATCAAAGAAAAGAACAAAAAGGAATATTCCGGCACCAGAGACGAGGTGATCTCGCAGGGATACGCCCCCTGCAAAAACTGCGAACCATAAACAAAATTTTTGTTGCATTTTCTGTAGTTTGTGCTATACTAATAGCCATGGGGCATTAGCGCAGTTGGGAGCGCGCAACATTCGCATTGTTGAGGCCGTGGGTTCGAATCCCATATGCTCCATTATTTTTATGCCTATTTTTACATTCCCTTTCATGCTTACAGGCAATGAGCCACCCTGCCGCAGACAGGGACACAGCTTATCAGGCTTCCAAGAGACAAGCCCGTGAACCCTCACGAACCTCTTTCCAACACAAGCTTTGCGGCCCTGATCCTGTCCCTGTCCGTCCGGTACAGCTGATACTCTCCCAGCCCCGGCACCCCCATGGACACCTCTGTCCTGCGGAAAGCCATGGCACTTTCCAGAACCACTTTCCCCGACATATGATAGCAGCCGGCATGGGTGGCAGGTATCATCTGCTCAATGACTCCCGCATCCACCCCGCCTCCTGCCATGATCTTGGGCGCACCTGCGCTCTCCCTCACCAGCTCTGCAATCAGTTCCCTTCCCTCCAGACAGTTCTCCCTCTGGCCGGAGGTCAGAATCGTATCGATTCCCAGATCCTTTGCCTGTTCCAGAGCCTCATGGGCATCCCGGCACATATCAAATGCCCTGTGCAGCGTCATGTGCATGGGCCCTGCCAGCTCCCGAAGCCTCTTCATTCTCTCCCGGTCCAACGCTCCGTCCGCCAGAAGGCAGCCCACCACAACGCCGTCCGCCCCCAGCCTCCGGTAAAGCTCCACGCTGCGGGCAATGATTTCAAACTCATGCTCCGTGTAGAGAAAATCCCCGTACCTGGGGCGGATCAGCACGTTGACTTCTATGTCCGTCAGCTCCCTGACCTTCTCGTACAGAGCCTGCTCCGGCGTAGTTCCCCCGATCACCAGATTGGCGCACAGCTCCAGACGGTCTGCTCCTCCCCTCTGGGCCTCCTGAGCCGACTCCGCGGAATCCACGCACACCTCCAGCAAATATTCTCTTCTCATCATTCCTCCGCAATATATCCCTATCGTCAAAAAGCATACGCCTCACAAGCCCCCGCTGCCTGAGCATACACCCGCCTCGCTCAGGCCCCGTCCAGCCAATCCATGTCCCGCTTCAGCCCCTCGAAATCCAGATAATCCTCAATGAACTGCTTCCGCAGCAGATCCAAGGGCACGAATTCATTGTACTTCCCCATCACCTGAACCTTGTCCGGCAGAGGGAGGCTGTACAGATCCAGATAAGAGCCCAGAATGTCCCGGACGGTTCCCTCCAAGGCCTCCTTCTCCCCGTCGTACACTACCTCCAGGTAGATACAGATGCTCCACATCAGCCTGCTCTTGATCTTCCTCTGGCGTAGGGCATAGTGCAGCGTCACCAGCTGTCTGGTTCCCACCCACGGAAATATGGCATACTTCTTGTCTGACAAGGCCGTCACCAGATTGACCAGAATGCCGCTGTTACGGGTGATAAACCGAATCTCGTTAAGCCGCTCCCTGCAGCGGTCGCTCAGGTAGGGATAGGACTCCTCCCCCTGCAGTATGCTGCGCATTTTGCGCACAAGCACAGTATGAAGCTCCGCTTCGAAGTCCCTGTCCCAGTCCACTGCGGAGATGCCGGGAATCTTTTTGACAAAAATGACCTTGGATCTCTCGTTCAGGTCCACCGTCTCCCATGACATCCCTGCCAGCGCAAAATGGGTTCCCACGGGATAGGCCTTGTCCACCGTCCCGATGGTTCGGTTCTCTTCCTTCACCAGAAAATACTCCGGCGCAAGAAAGACCGTCAGGAACTTATGGCTGTTTATGACCTTCTCCCCGGCACGGCCCACCGCCAGCCCTCCCCGTTCCGTCCGCTCCAGCTGTTCGATTTCCACCATATGAAGCAAAAGTCTCTTGTAGTCGTACTGAGGTATCTCCCGAAAGCAACCCAGCGACAGAACATTGGCAGCCAAGGCCGCCGCAGACATCTCTCCATTGCTCTTCAGGCAGCTCATGGTCTGGTGGTACAAAAGATTATAAGCATGCTTTCTGGGCGGTATCGGCTCGATCCAGTGCTCCCTGAGATACAGCTCAATGATGGCGATGGTCCGGATGAAATTCCAGTTGATAGGGCCCAGGCTGTCCGAAGAATGGATCTTCAGGCTCTCCACGAAGGTGAAAAGCAGCTGGGGAACCTGTCCCCGCCGCCCGCAGCGTCCCAGACGCTGGGCAAAGCTGGACACGTCCAGAGGCGCACCCACCTGCACTGCCTGATCAAGCGAGCCGATATCGATCCCCAGCTCCAGCGTCACAGTGGCCCCGGTAACGATCTTCTCCTCCCCCGACTTCATCTCGTCCTCCGTGTTCTCCCGGAGCAGTGCGGACACATTTCCGTGATGCACCCGGTACACGTCGGGAGCCTTGTACTTCAGGGCAAGCTCTCTCAGATGGGCCATGATAAGCTCTATCTCCTCCCGGCTGTTGGCAAAGATGATGGTCTTCTTGTCCAGCGTCTGCCGGAAAAGGTATTCATAATGCTCCCTGTCACCGATGTCGCCGTTGGAGCTGGCATTGGCTACGTTCTGACTGGCATCCCGCTCCACGAAGTCTCTCTGGTCCGCATAGTTCACGAACCTCTCGATATGCAGCCTTACCCGCTTCTTTCCCTCCTCCGTCAGGGGTGCTTCGCACTCTCTGCCGGTGCCGGTATTCAGCCAGTTCAGGGCAAGGGACACGTCCCCCAGAGTGGCGGACAAACCGATCCTTCTGGGGTTTACGCCGGTGAGCCTCATCAGCCGCTCCAGCACGCAGAGCAGCTGCAGCCCCCTTACGTCCCTCATAAAATAGTGTACCTCGTCGATAATCACAAAGCGCAGATCCGAGAACATGGAAAGGCAGGCCCCTCTCTTGTTGGTGACCAGACTCTCCAGAGACTCCGGCGTAATCTGCAGAATCCCCTCCGGATTCTTGATCAGCTTGTTCTTCATGGTCATGGAGGCATCCCCGTGCCACTTCGTCACCGGGATGTTTGAATCCAGAAGCAGCTGCTCCAGCCGCTTGAACTGGTCATTGATCAGCGCCTTCAGAGGCGAGATATACAAGACGGCCACGGAGCGGGAGGGACGGTTGTAAATCTCCGTCAGCACCGGCAGAAAGGCCGCCTCCGTCTTCCCCGAGGCAGTGCCGGAGGACAGCAGAAGATTGTGATCCGTGTCAAAGATCACCTGACATGCCGCCACCTGATTGCCCCGCAGCTCTTCCCAATGGTTCCGGTAAATAAAATCCTGTATGAAAGGAGCCAGTCTGCCGAATTCGTCCATTTCCAATCCCCCGCACCACTTATCCATAGCGGCATATCTTATACTGCTTAACGATTTCACTTGCCGTGAAACCAGACTGCATAACGCTGACTGGTTCAATCGCATGATTACATTAGGCAGCATTCAGCGTTATGCAGTATAACTATGGCAGTACAGCCGATGTTCTTCCCCGCCCCAGATCGCCTGCCGTCTTCCGCATCAGCTTTCTCAGATCTCGAATTCCCGGAACTCATCCGGAAGCTCCTCCTCCGGAATCCCGCCCCTGGCCAGCTGGAAGCTGTTGTCCCCCAAGATCTCCGAGACCCTCTTCTCGGGATTCTGGTGAAGGATGTTCAGAAGCTCTATAAAGTCCCGGATGATCTCCCGGGGCGTCACATGGCTCTCCGCCCCCACCCGGTTGTATTCCACTGTCAGAAAGTACAGCAGGTCCTCCTGCGTCAGCGCAGGCGTATACCGGTACAGCTGTCCGTGGATCTGCTGCAGCTTCTCCACGAGAATGTACATCTCCTCCTGGGTCAGCATCTGCAGCCGGATGATTGGCGCTGACAAATCCTTTACATCGGCTGTGGCAAAATGCCCCTCCGCCAGACGGGAGCGCAGCGCCTCGTAGCTGAACACCCCTTTGTACCTGTCCTCGATGCACTGAGGCGTGCCCCCCATGAGAAAACCGATATATCTCGCCTTGCCCTGCAGCACGTCATTGTACATGGTAAGAATCTTCTCGTAATTGTTGGCTCTGGTGACAGAATTGGGAATCTTGAAGATGTTCACCAGCTCATCGATGATCACCAGCATCCCCTTGTAGCCCGCCCCCACCAGGAAGGCGGCAAAAAGCTTCAGGAAATCATACCATGTCTCGTCCGAGACAATGAAATTGATGCCGAGATCCTCCTTGGCCTCCCTTCTGGTGGGATACTCCCCCCGGAACCATCGGAGCACGTTGGATTTCAGGGCCGCATCATCCTGCTTGTAGGCCCTCCAGTAAAGCGCCACGGCCCTGGCAAACTCAAAGCCGTTCACCATTCCCTCCAGAGAGCCTGCAACCCCGTATATCTCCCTCTCCACCAGAGCGTCGAATTCCTCTCCCTCCGCCGGGTGCCGGAGCTTCACCGCCGACTGGATGCCGGAGATCCATTTCTCCAGAATCAGCGGGAGCGCACCCCCGTCCGGCTTGGACTTGGTAGAGAGGTTCTTGATCAGCTCCTTATAGGTGGCCAGTCCCTGTCCCTTTGTCCCCGCAAACCGCCGCTCCGGAGACAGATCCGCATCCACCACCGCAAAGCCCTTCGCCGTGGCATAGTTCCTGATGGTCTGAAGCAGGAAGCTTTTTCCGGCGCCGTACTTTCCCACCACGAAGCGGAAGGACGCACCGCCTTCCCCTATCATCTCGATATCGTGCAGTATGGCCTCGATCTCCTGTGTCCGCCCCACCGTGACATACTCCAGACCGGCCCTTGGCACCACGCCTCCCTTTAAGGCATTGATCAATATATTCGCTATCCTCGTAGGTACTACCTGCCCCGCCATATTTCCTCCATCATTTCCCTTGTCTGTTCCATATAATCATCATATATGACAAATTCTTCATCCAGAAGGCTGTCCCCTATCTGATCCATAGCCTTCTCATTGATGCCGTCCATCAGAACCTCCAGCATCACACCCTTTGCATCGGCAAACTGCCTGATACTTTCATAGGAATACAGCTCCTTCGGAAAATCCTTCCCCTCTGATTCCCTCCCCGCTGCGTCAGGGCCGCAGTCCCCTTCTCTGTCCTGCAGGTACAAAACCAGAGCCAGCGCCCCTCTCTCTGTCTCGCTCAAGGTTTTCCCCAGATCCCGCCACGGGTGGGCAGCTGTTCCGCTCTCCTCTGCAGGGGCCGCCCCATCTCCGCATTCTTCCACAGAATACGGTACCTGCGGATCTCCCTTCTGTCCGCCGGGCCGCATCTCTCCTCCGCATTCTTCCACAGAACCCGGCGCCTGCGGATCTCCCTTCTGTCTGCCGGGCCGCATCTCTCCTCCGCATTCTTCCACAGAACCCGGCGCCTGCGGATCTCCCTTCTGTCCGCCGGGCCGCATCTCTCCGTCCCAGCCCCAGCCTGCCCCCTGCGCCTGACTGCCGGGATCTGCCCCGTATCTTGTCTCCTCCGGCACGGTCAGCTTCTCCTGCGTCAGCAGCGCCTCTCGCCGGATCCGTTCCAGCGCCCCGGCATCCACCTTCACCACCGTCCTGTTCCGCTCTCTCTGAAACTCCCTGACCGCATCCTCCACGATCCTCTCAATGGGAATCCCCGCCAGCTCCAGCTCCTGAGCCATCATTTCCCCCAGCATCTTCGGACTGGCGGAAAGCTTGTGCTTATACTGCACAGTCTGCCTGAGCACCGCCTCCATCTGCTTCATCACATAGCCAAGGAGCCTTTTCCCGCTCTCCGTGGTCAGCGTGGTCTGAACCGTCCATCTGTCCCTTTCGCAGAAATAGACCTCCCTGTCCGATATCATCACCTTTCTGTCATCCTGCGCCAGACAGGGATAAAAAAGTGCACCCTTAAAGGGAAGCCATTCCGGCGCATTCTTGACCGGCCGGAACACAAGCTCCTCAAGGTTCATCCCTCTCTCCCCGAACTCCTTGTCCAGCCTCTCCATAAGACTGTCAAAGCAGCTCCTGACCAGCTCCTCGTTGCCCTCCCCATAAAAGCCCGAGCCTCTCAGATCATACTTTGAAACGGAACACAGCAGATCGAACCCGTCCTCCGGATCCGCCAGCTCAGGATACCACTCCTCCAGCCGGTTTTCCCGGACAAATTCCTGAAATGTCTCACCCAGCTCATAATAAATATAGAAATCCTTCAGCCACTGAGGCAAATATTTGTCAATGCTTCTGTCAAACTGCCGATAGGCATCCCAGAACAGCAGAAGCTCCTCCATCCCCTCTGCAGGGTCTTCGATGCCGATCAGATTGACCAGCTCATAAATGTATAAAAAAGCATAGGACAAGGAGGTTCCCTCTATGTTTCCCTGCCGCACCTGCCTGCGCCATGTAAAGTATGTCCTGAGCTGTTCATAGCCCATGGTCTGGTAGCTGGGAAAGTATGCGGAATAAGGCTGAGATTTCTCATAATCATCTTCGAAATCCGCCATGAATGCGCCCTGCAGATAGAAAATCTTGGCATTCTCCTGCCGGATTCTTTTGTCGTAAAAGTTTGAACTGTTGAAATACAGAACACGGTTTTCTCTGGCAATGTCCCGCATCCGGTCGAACCTCTCCCGGATCCCGTCCCTGGGAGGTGCCTGAATCTTGCTGGACTTCATGACAAACTTACCCACCCCCGGAAAGGGAGTGGAATCATACTCTATCTCATAGAACTCATCTTCCGCCAAGGGTGCGGGCATCGTTCCCCGCCCCTCCTGCCGGGGCGGACGAGACTGCTCCTCCTCGGCAAATATCTCTTCAAAAATTTCAAAGGCTTTCCGCCCGTTTTCCTGCTCACCCATATTGTCCCTCCAGAGGATGGCCATATCATATGGCATAGATGATTATACCATGGGTAGAACAAATGTTCAAGAGGGGATCTTTTCAATTTCTGTGATTCGCTGACTGACAGTGGGATGGGAGCTGGTCAGCGCCACCAGAAACGGATGAGGGGAAAGACAATCAAAGGAGTTGCGCGCCAGTGTCTTCAGGGCAGATGCCAGGGCGGCGCCGTAGCCGTTCTCCGCCGCAAACCGGTCTGCGCCGTACTCGAACCGTCGGGAAAAATAGTTTGAAAACAAGCCCATAAACGGCGACAAGAACGATAGGCAGACCACCGACAGCAGATAGAACGCAAAACCATAATTCACGCCCTGAAACCCGAAATCCATGTAAATCTCCGGCAGGGAAACCAGCGCCCAAGCCAGAAGCACGAAGACAATGATGCTGAAGGAGCTCATGCCATAGAGCTTCATCGTGTCCCTATGCTTATTATGTCCCATCTCATGGGCAAAGACAGCCACGATCTCATCCTCCGTCATCTGTTCCAGCAGCGTGTCATAAAGGACGATGGTCTTGCTGCGGCCCATCCCTGCAAAATAGGCGTTGGCCTTGCTGGAGCGTCTGGAGCCGTCCATCACCTTGATGGCCCTGACCGTACAGCCGTTGGCTTCCAAGAGCCCCGTCAGCCGCTCCTTCAGCCCGCCCTTGGGAAGCAGCTGGAACTTGTTGTAAATCTTTCCGATGACCGGCGTCAGAACCGCAATGACAAGCACAAAAAGCAGCATCACTCCGCTAAACACGGGCAGAAGCAGACTGCCCAGCGCCTTATGTATCAGAATGAACAAGGAACAGAGTCCCCCCGTGAGAGCCAGCCCGATGACCACTTCCTTGATCTGGTCGATGACAAAGGTCTTCTTCGTCATACGGTTGAAGCCGTATTTCTGCTCTATCACCATAGAGTTCACATAGCCAAAGGGGATCTCATAGAGCAGACCGATCAGCATATCAGCCGCCAGTACCCCAAAGGCGGCGGCATAGTCCCCCTTCAGGCCCAGCCCCTTCACGATGCCTGCGTACACGTCAAAGCCGATGATGACAAACAGAACCGCATAAGAGACCATGTGCCGGAAAAAGGACAGTTTTGTTTTCTCCTTAAAATACTGCAGCCATCTTCCGTAGGCCTCCTCGTCATACACATCCCTCACATTTTCAGGGATCTCTCTGTCAGAAGACTTCATCCTCAGCCATTCCACGTAGGTCTGAAACAAAAACGTGATTCCCACCACTGCCAGTGCAAGCACTTTAAAGTTCATATTCTAGTCTTCCCCCATCTTTACTAACTTAGCCGCCCGGTCCTACGACCAAGCGGCTTCTAGTCTTCTCCCATCTTTACTAACTTGGCCGCTTGGTCGGCGGCGATGCAGGCATCCAGTATCTCCCCGATGTCCCCGTCCATCACCTTGTCCAGCTTGTAGAGGGTGAGGCCTATGCGGTGGTCCGTGACCCTCCCCTGAGGGAAATTGTAGGTGCGGATCTTCTCGGAACGGTCTCCCGTGCCGATCTGGCTGCGGCGCAGCTCCGCCTCCGCATCGTGCCGCTGCTGCTGCTCCATGTCGTAGAGCTTGGCCTTCAGCAGCGCAAAGGCCTTGTCCCGGTTCTGCAGCTGGGACTTCTCCGTCTGGCTGTACACCACGATCCCCGTGGGATAGTGGGTGAGACGCACCGCCGAGTCCGTGGTGTTCACGCACTGGCCGCCGTTTCCCGAGGCACGCATCACGTCTATGCGGATATCCTTTTCATCAATCACGATATCGATATCTTCATCTACCTCCGGCATCACAGCCACGCTGATGGTGGAGGTATGGATGCGCCCGCCGCTCTCCGTCTCAGGCACCCGCTGCACCCGGTGTACGCCGCTCTCATATTTCATGCGGGAATAGGCGCCCTTGCCGGTGATCATGAACTGTACCTCCTTCATGCCTCCTATGCCGGTCTCGTCCGCATTCAGCGTCTCCACCTTCCAGCGCTGGTCCTCCGCATAATGCACGTACATGCGGTAGATCTCCGCTGCGAACAGCGCCGCCTCGTCCCCGCCCGCTCCGGCCCGGATCTCCACAATGACATTCTTGTCATCATTCGGATCCTTGGGCAGCAGCAGGATCTTCAGCTCCTGCTCCAGCTCCTCCGTGCGCTTCCTGCTCTCCGTCAGGGTTTCCTTGATCATCTCCCGCATCTCTTCATCGCTTTCCTCCTCCAGCATGGCCAGAGAGTCCTCGATGTCCTGCCGGCACTTCTTATATTCCCGATAAGCCTCCACGATGGGGGTCAGATCGCTCTGTTCCTTCATCAGCTTACGGAAACGCTCATGATTGTTCGTCACCGTGGGCTCATGAAGCTCCCCCAGAATCTCCTCGAAACGCTTCAGCAAATCTTCCAGTCTGTCAAACATATCTATCCTCACATTCCGCCGTCCTGCCGGCCCGGCCCTTTCTTCTTCGCATACATCCCGTTATCTTTTTCCGGCCCCGTATTCACTCAGAGCACCTCCTGAAGCCGGATAAACGTCCCGGCGCACATCCTCCGCAGGCTGCTCTCCGGGCAATCTGCAGGCCTGCCCCTTCAGAAGTCCGCCTTCAGCGCAATATGATGTCCCAGCGTCCCGTACACCACTCTGTCCAGCCCTGCGTAATCCTTCACCACGTTTACCTCCACAAAACCGGCCTGTTCCATCAGACGGCTGACCTCCTGCCCCTGATCATACCCGATTTCAAAGAAAAGCATTCCCCCCCGGAACAAGTATTCTGCGCATTCCTCCAGAATCCGCCGGTAAAAAGACAGTCCGTCCCCTCCACCGTCCAGCGCCTGCAGGGGCTCGTGCTCCCGCACCTCCGGCATCAGGCCTAGTATGTCGCCGCTTGGTATATAGGGCGGATTGGACACGATCATGTCAAATTTCCCACAGACCTCCCGAAACAAGTCGCTGCGCAGAAAGCGGATTCCGTCCTGCAAGGCAGAATCATCATCCCTCCAGACGTGGAACCTGCTCCCCAGCAGCCTTGCGGCGTTCTCTTCGGCCACCCTGAGCGCCTCCTCCGAAATATCCGCCCCCACGCCCTCACAGTTGTTGGAGTAATACAGAAGACTGATCAGTATGCATCCCGAACCGGTGCACATATCCAGCACCCGCATCCCGTCGTGAAGGTTTTTCAGGGCCTCCTCCGCCAGAATCTCCGTGTCCTGTCTGGGAATCAGCACACTCTCGTTCACCAGAAAATCCAGCCCCATGAAGCTCTGGGATCCTATCAGATGCTGCAGGGGAATCCGCCGGCTGCGCCTTTCGATCAGCTCCTCAAAGTCGCTCTGCTGTCGGGTTCCCACAATTCTGTCCCCGTGAACCAATAAGTCATTGCGGCCGGTGCCGCAGACCTGCTCCAGAAGCAATCTGGCATTCAGCTCCGCCTCCGGCACGCCTGCCTCCTCAAGGGCTTCCTTTCCCTGCTCAAACAGCTCCCTGTATGTCATATGCCACGCTTCCTCCATCCCGCCCATGCCTCCGCCGCCCCTGGCCGTCACTCCTCCGAATCGGAGCCGCCTGCCTCTTCCTCCGGCTCATAGCCGAAGTTCTCCTGCAGATACTTCCTCCAGTCAAACACGGCCTCCACCGCCGCAATGGCCACCTGCGCCATTTCCCGGTCCGGCTCCTTGGTGGTCAGACGCTGCACCAGCATGCCGGGGGCAGAGACGAGCCTGACGAAAATATTGTCGAAGCGCCCCGCCAGCCGGATGATCTCATAAGATATCCCCGCCACCACCGGCATCAGCAGAATCCGCAGGGCCGCCCTCTGAAAAGGATTCTCCGCCTGAATAAAGAAAAAGAGCACGATGCTGACGAAGAGAACGAAAAAGATAAAACTGGTTCCGCATCTCCTGTGGAGTCGGGAGCTGCGCATCACGTTTTTCACCGTCAGGGGCTTTCCCCTCTCGATGCAGTTGATACATTTATGCTCTGCCCCATGGTAGCGGTAGAGCCTCCGTATGTCTTTCATGAGGCTGATGGCGAGCACATAGCCTATGAAGATCACTATTCGGATCCCTCCTTCTATGATGGCCAGCAGGGATGCGTTCCGCAGGCCTTTTCCGATCACCGATGCCAGATAATAGGGCAGCACCACGAAAATCCCCAGCGCCAGCACCACTGCGAAGATCGTCACAAGGGTCATCATCAGCTTCTCGCCTGTCCCGCTCTTCTCCTCTCCGTCCTCATCGTACATGGACGCAGAAAAATTCAGGCATCTCGTTCCCAGTATCAGTGAATCCACAAAGTTGAAGATTCCCCTCACAAAAGGAATCCTCTTGATCACCTTCATGCCCGGAATCCCCTGATAGGTGCCGGGTTCTACGGAAATCCCGCCGTCAGGCCTCCTGACGGCAACCGCATATTTTTCGTCGTTCTTCATCATGATTCCTTCCAGCACGGCCTGCCCGCCGATGCCGGAATAGCATTTCTTTCTCTTCCTGACCATACCTTCCTCCATAAATACACGGCAGACAAACGGCATCTCCGGAGCAGCTCCGGTAAGACCCCGCCTGCCGCAATCAGACCGTCCCGCTAAGACTGCTCAGCGCTAACCTGCTCAGCTGCACTGACTTTGCCCGCTGTGCTAATTTTGCCCGCCGCACCAGTTTTGCCGGCTGTGCTGACTTTGCCCGCCGCACCAGTTTTGCCTGCTGTGCCGACTTTGCCCGCCGCCTGCGGGAATGAACCTATGAAAGTGCGAAAAAGGTTGAGATACAAGCACCTCAACCTTTTTGCGATTCCTATTTTACGCCATATTTCTTATTGAACTTCTCAATACGTCCGTCGGCCCGTGCCGTCTTCTGCTGGCCGGTGTAGAACGGATGGCACTTGGAGCAGACCTCCACGTGAATCTCAGGCTTTGTGGAACCGGTCACAAACGTGTTGCCGCAGTTGCAGGTCACAGTGGCCTGATAGTACTGGGGATGGATTCCTTCCTTCATCTTATTCACCTCTCTATGATAATTGGAGCCTTATTTGTCGTTCTCATCCGCACTGCTTATGGAACCACAAACAGCGTTATTATTGTAGCATAAGGACAACCCGGTTGCAAGCTTTATTTTAAATAATTTTGGTTCTTTTTACCATCTGGACAAAATCATTGTTGGATCTCGTACGCATGAAGAAGTCCAGAATACGGTCCGTGGCCTCGTCCGACTTCAGGCTGTTGAGGGCCTTCCTCATGTTGTTGATGGCATCCAGCTCCTCAGGAGACAGCAGAAGATCCTCTCTTCTGGTGCCGGACTTGGCAAGGTCGATGGCAGGGAATATCCTTTTCTCCGACAGCTTTCTGTCCAGGATCAGTTCCATGTTGCCCGTGCCCTTGAATTCCTCGTAGATCACGTCGTCCATCTTGCTGCCCGTGTCCACAAGCGCCGTGGCCAGAATGGTAAGGCTGCCGCCCTCCCGCATGTTCCGGGCGGCGCCGAAAAACCGCTTCGGCATATGCAGGGCCGCCGGGTCGAGACCGCCGGAGAGAGTGCGCCCGCTGGGAGGCACCACAAGATTGTAGGCTCTGGCCAGGCGCGTGATGCTGTCCAGCAGTATCACCACATCCTTTTTATGCTCAACCAGACGCTTGGCCCGTTCGATCACCATCTCCGAGACCCTCTTGTGATGCTCCGGCAGCTCGTCGAAGGTGGAATAGATCACCTCCACATTTGCGCCGCTGATGGCCTCCTTGATGTCCGTCACCTCCTCAGGGCGTTCGTCGATCAACAGGATCAGCATGTGCATCCTGGGATTCGTGCGCAGGATCGACTTGGCCACCTCCTTGAGCAGCGTGGTCTTTCCAGCCTTGGGAGGCGAAACGATCATGCCGCGCTGTCCTTTTCCCACGGGGCTTACCAGATCCATCACCCTCATTGCAACGCTGCAGCCAGGCGTCTCCAGCCGGATCCGCTGATCGGGAAAGATCGGGGTCATGTCCTCGAAGGCCTTGCGCTTTGCCGCCTCCTCCATGGTATACCCATTGATGGTACGGATGAACAGCAGCGCACTGAACTTCTCCTGCTGCGTCTTGATGCGTTTGTTTCCCCTTAAGATATCCCCTGTCTTTAAGCCGAAGCGCCGTATCTGGCTGGGCGCCACATATACATCGTTCTCCCCGGGCATATAGTTTGCGCACCGGATGAAGCCGTAACCGTCCGGCATGACCTCCAGAATGCCGCTGGCCTCCTCGCCGCTGTCCAGCTCCTTAGGATAGGTCTTCTCGTCATACACCTCGTTGGTGCGGCTGGGACGGGGCTGGGCCTGACCCTGCTGTGCTGCAAAGTCGCTTCCGCCTTCACCTTTGGAGATCTGTGTAAGGGCACTGCCGCCCTCCGGGCGGGAAGGCTGGGCCGCAGGCCCGGTCTCCGCTCCGGCAGACTGGGTCTGGGCGGCAGGTGCGCTTCCCTCCGGCATCCGTTCTCTTTTCTCCGGCTTGCGGCGGCCGTCATTCACCCCTCCGCTTCTGGGCCGTTCCGTCCTCTCCCTCTGCTGGGAAGCCCCTGCGGGACTGCGATCCGTCTGGGCAGGCACACCCTCCGCCTTCTCCCTCTGCAGGGAGGCCCCGGCGGGACTGCGATCCGTCTGGGCAGGCACACCCTCCGTCTTCTCCCTCTGCTGGGAGGCCCCGGCAGGACTGCGATCCGTCTGGGCAGGCGCACTCTCCGTCTTCTCCCTCTGCAGGGAGGCCCCGGCGGGACTGCGATCCGTCTGGGCAGGCGCACTCTCCGCCTTCTCCCTCTGCAGGGAGGCCCCGGCGGGACTGCGATCCGTCTGGGCAGGCGCACTCTCCGCCTTCTCTCTCTGCTGGGAAGTTCCCATGGGGCTGCGCTCCGCTGCGGGCGCCTCCTCCTTCTTTCCCCGCTGCCGGGACGTCTCGGCATTCCCGGCTCCACTTCTCTTCTGCGGCGGCTTTGGCCCGGCGGCAGACTCTGCGGAGAACCGGGCTTCCCCTGACGCTGCAGCGCCCTCCTCCCTCTGCCGGACTCTCTCGTCCTCGGCAAGCATGGCCTCCACCAGCTCTGCCTTCTTCATTGCAGATGTACCCTTCAGCCCTCGCACCTTGGCAAGCTCCTTCAGCTGTACAAGCGCCAATGATTCATACTTTTCTCTCATATACTCCTCCTGATTCTGAAAGCATCTAAAATATCAACAGTCCCGCCCCGGCCGACGGGCACAGAAAGCCTTGCCGCATCCGCCAAAATGCCCGGGCCGGCTCCGCCGGCTTAAGGCATGGCACTCAGTTCACTGCTCACAAGAAAAAAATGGGGTTCTGACCAGATTCCGTGACAGACATACTTTCCTGATTTCATGACTGCTTCATGATTCCTTCATGACCGAATATCATGTGCTGTTTTCCATTATAATACATTTCCTCCAAAATAGGAAGTCCCAATTTTCAAAGATCACCTTAAAGATCACATCCGAAAAACGGCTGCCAATCCCTCACAATACTTCTTGCGAACTGTCCGAATCTATTATATGATACAGATAGCCCATAAAAACGAGAAAAGAGGTACCAAGATGACTACCAACGAAAAGGCACTTGAAATGCATGAACAGTGGAACGGCAAGCTGGAAACCGTCTCCAAGTCTCCCGTAAAGACCCGGGAGGATCTGGCCCTTGCCTATACGCCCGGTGTGGCAGAGCCCTGCAGAGTGATTGCCAGAGACAAGGATGCCGCCTACCGATACACCATGAAGGCCAACACCGTGGCCGTCGTCTCCGACGGAAGCGCAGTCCTAGGTCTCGGCAATATCGGCCCCCACGCCGCCATGCCCGTCATGGAGGGGAAGGCCGTCCTGTTCAAGGAGTTCGGCGGCGTGAACGCAGTGCCCATCTGTCTGGACACGCAGGACACCGAAGAGATCATAAAGGCAGTCACATGGCTTGCTCCCGGCTTCGGCGGCATCAATCTGGAGGACATCAGCGCCCCCAGGTGCTTCGAGATCGAAGAACGCCTGAAGCGCCTTCTGGACATCCCGGTGTTCCACGATGACCAGCACGGCACCGCCATCGTAGTGCTGGCGGGCACCATCAATGCACTGAAGGTGGTAGGCAAGAAAAAAGAAGATTGCCGCATTGTCATAAACGGTGCGGGAAGTGCCGGCATAGCCATCGCCAAGCTGCTCCTGACCTACGGCTTCCCCAATATCATCCTGTGCGACAAGGCAGGAATCCTCTCCAAGACCACGGAGGGGCTCAACTGGATGCAGCAGAAAATGACCGAGATCACCAATCTGGCAGGAGAGACGGGCACTCTGGCGGATGCCCTGAAGGGCGCCGATATATTTGTAGGTGTATCTGCCCCCAATATCGTGACCCCCGAAATGGTGGCCTCCATGAACCCTGATGCCATTCTTTTCGCCATGGCGAACCCCGTACCGGAAATCATGCCCGATGCGGCAAAGGCCGCAGGCGCACGGGTGGTTGGCACGGGCCGCAGCGATTTCCCGAATCAGGTGAACAACGTGGTCGCCTTCCCCGGCATCTTCCGGGGTGCGCTGGAGGGACGGGCCTCCCAGATCACGGAGGAAATGAAGCTTGCCGCAGCTGAAGCAATCGCAGGACTGGTTCCTGATGAGGAGCTGAGCGAAGACAACATCATGCCCGAAGCCTTCGACCCCAGAGTGGCCGATGTGGTGGCAGAAGCGGTGAAGTCCCATATTCGTTAAAATTTTAGGTGCATTGAGTTTTCCCTGTCCACACAGTCAATTAGGAAAGAGATGATAGTCCATGCTGGAGGATACCCTGACGCTCTACAAGTTAATCGTGCTCTACATGCTCAGCCGGGTCAATTTTCCCATTACCAACGCTCAGGTGAGCGACTTCATGCTGCAGAAGGAATACACGGACTACCTCACCCTGCAGCAGGTCATCAGCGAGCTGACGGAGGCCCGGCTCATCTCCTCCGAAACCGTTCGGAACCGCACCCACCTCTCCATCACGCTGGAGGGGCGGGAGACGCTGCGCTTCTTCCAGAACCGCATCCACCACGGCATCAAGGAGGACGTCAACACCTATTTCCGGGAAAACAGCTTCCGTTTGCGCAACGAGGTCTCGGTGCTGGGAGACTACTGCTACCTCTCCTCCACGGGAGAATATGAGACCCATCTGACCGTGACGGAAAAAGACGTGCCCTTGGCAGACATAAGACTGTCCGTCCCCACGGAGGCCATGGCACAGACCGTCTGCGACAACTGGCAGGAAAAGAATCAGGAAATCTATCAATATCTGGTATCTCAGCTGTTCTGACAGCCACTGCCCGATGGAGGGCAGTGGCTGCCTCCGAGCCCATAACGAACGAGGCGGGCAATATTCCTACTGCGATTCGCTATTCCTACTGCGATTCGCCTGTCTCCTCCCGGAGCCACTTCATATGCTCCCGTATCTTCGCCTCGAACCCGTTTGCCGTAGGCTTGTAGAATTCCCTGCCGTCCAGCTCATAGGGCAGGTACTGCTGCCGCACGTAATGGTTGGGGTAATCATGGGCATATTTATAACCCGTTCCCCTCCCCAGCTTTGCCGCTCCCTTGTAGTGGGCATCCTGAAGGTGGGGCGGAATCGGCAGGCTCCCCGTGTCCCGCACGGTCTCCATGGCCTGAAAAATAGCCTGACAGCCCGCATTGCTCTTTGGGGCGCAGGCCACATAGGCCGCCGCCTGCGCCAGAATGATCTGCGCCTCGGGCATTCCGATGCGCTCCACCGCAAGGGAGGCGCTGGTGGCCACCGTCAGAGCCTGAGGGTCTGCGTTCCCCACATCCTCGGCGGCGCATATCATGATGCGTCTTGCGATGAAGGCCGCATCCTCCCCTGCATAGAGCATTCTGGCCAGATAATACACCGCCGCATCCGGATCCGACCCTCTCATGCTCTTGATAAAGGCGGAGATGGTATCATAGTGATTGTCCCCTGTCTTATCATAGCGCACCGCCTTTTTCTGGATGCACTCCTGCGCCACCTTCAGGGTGATATGGATGCGGCCGTCAGCGCTGCGCCCGGTAGTCATGATCCCCAGCTCCACGGCGTTCAGGGCATGCCTCGCATCCCCGCCGGACACATCTGCCAGAAAATCCAGAGCCTCCTCGTCGATCACCGCATCATATGCCCCCATTCCCCTTTCCCCGTCATAGACGGCCTTCCTGAGCAGCTCCCGCACCGCCTCCGGCGGAATGGGCTTCAGCTCAAAGAGAACGGACCGGGAAAGCAGGGCGCCGTTGACCTCGAAATAGGGGTTCTCCGTGGTAGCGCCGATGAGAACCACTGTGCCGTCCTCCACAAAGGGCAGCAGATAGTCCTGCTGGGCCTTGTTGAAGCGGTGGATCTCGTCTATGAAAAGAATCGTCCGCCTGCCGTACATCCCCTGCAGCTCCTTGGCCTTGGCCACCACCTCCTCCATGTCCTTCTTTCCGGCCACGGTGGCGTTGATCTGGGTGAATTCCGCACTGGTGGTGTTTGCGATCACTCTGGCAAGCGTGGTCTTGCCCGTGCCGGGAGGCCCGTAGAAGATCACCGAGCTGATCTTGTCCGCCTTGATGGCACGGTAAAGCAGCTTGTCCTTCCCTACGATATGCTCCTGCCCCACCACCTCCTCCAGCGTTCTGGGACGCATTCTGGCGGCGAGAGGGGCCTCCTTGTCCATATTTGCGTTGCGCATATAGTCGAACAAATTATAATCCATTGTTTCCTATCCCCTGCCGCCCTTCCCCTTCAGGGACACCTCGTTCTCATGCACCGTCACCGACTTTAGGCTCCGCAGGAAGCTGGAGATCCTGCTGTAGCCGAACTGCTTGAAATCCAGCTGCACAAGAAATATAAGCAGCTGGATTTC
>CANOFQ010000026.1 GCA_947565325.1 uncultured bacterium | reverse complement strand
CCTGCAGTCCGCTCAAACCCTTTCAAAATTACCTCTTCAACCTCAAGTCCAACCATTTATCTGCTGCCTGCAATGCCTATGCCGGCTTATCCTAAATTGTTTACTCTAAATCGCAGGCAGGACGCAAATAGGATGAGCCCTGTGGGCTTTGCCAGACCGCTTGCAATCGGGGGACGGCAATGCTATAATGAAAGCCAGACCCAGGGGCATCTGCGGGGACACTGGGAAAGTGCCGGGAAATCAGATGAAAAAACTTGGAAATGATGCAAGCTTCAGGAGCCTGGAGAAACCATAAGAAGCTTCAGGGCTTCAGGAGCCTGGAGAAACCATAGGTAGCTTCAGGGAGAGTTTTTAAGAAGACTTGCTTAAAAACCGGAGAAGGTCAGGAGGGCGACATGGAGACGGCGGAAGCAAAATCGATGAAAACCGGCGTATTGCTGAGGAGATTTGTTCCATACTATAGAAAGTACGCAGGCATCATGGCGATGGATCTGTTCTGTGCGGCGCTTACCACAGTGTGTGAGCTGGTGCTGCCTATGATCCTGCGTTACATCACCAATGTGGGAATGACCGACTTGTCGGCGCTGACCCTGAAGACGATTCTGACCATCGGCACGGTATATATGGCGCTGCGAATCATTGACGGGATGGCCAGCTTCTATATGGCTTATACGGGGCATGTGATGGGGGCCTCCATCGAGACGGATATGAGGGAGGACGCATTCGCCCATCTGCAGAAGCTTTCCGCAAACTATTTCAACAATACCAAGGTCGGGCAGATCATGTCCCGGATTACCAGCGACCTGTTCGATGTGACAGAATTTGCCCATCACTGTCCGGAAGAGTTTTTCATCGCATTCATAAAGGCGGTGGTGTCCTTTGTGATTCTGGCCAGAGTGAACCTGCTGCTGACGGCCATCATCTTCCTGCTGGTTCCCGTGATGGCGTTTTCCTGCACCTATTTCAACCTGCAGGTGCGGAAGGCCTTCAAGCGTCAGAGGAACCATATCGGGGAGCTGAATGCGAGGATCGAGGACAGCCTTCTGGGGAACAAGGTGGTGCGGGCCTTTGCCAACGAGGGGCTGGAGCTGGAGAAGTTCGGCCGGGACAACCGGGAGTTCCTGCAGATCAAGCGCCAGACCTATAAATACATGGCGGCGTTCCAGAACACCATACGGATATTTGACGGGCTGATGTACGTGGTGGTGATCGTGGCAGGGGGTATCTTCATGATGCAGGGGCTGATCGAGCCGGGAGATCTGGTGGCCTATACCATGTACATCACCACGCTGCTGGCCACCATCCGGCGCATCATTGAATTTGCGGAGCAGTTCCAGAGGGGGATGACGGGCATCGAGCGTTTCACGGAGCTGATGGATGCGGACGTGGAGATTTTTGACGAGGAGGGGGCTGTCCCCCTGAAGGAGGTGGAGGGCGAGATCCGCTTTCGGAAGGTGTCCTTTGAATACCCTGACGACCATACTCCCGTGCTGTCAGAGATCGACCTCACCATACGGCCCGGGGAGAAGGTGGCGCTGGTAGGTCCTTCGGGAGGCGGCAAGACGACGCTGTGCAATCTGATTCCGCGGTTCTATGACCCTACGGAGGGCCAGATCCTGATAGACGGGCAGGACATCCGGCGGGTGACGCTGAAGAGTCTTCGGGGGAACGTGGGCGTGGTGCAGCAGGACGTGTATCTGTTTTCCGGCAGCGTCTATGAGAACATCGCCTATGGACGGCCGGGAGCCAGCCGGGAAGAGGTGACGGAGGCGGCTAAGCTGGCCGGGGCCCATGAGTTCATTGAAGGGCTGAAGGACGGCTATGACACCTATGTGGGAGAGAGGGGCGTGAAGCTGTCGGGCGGACAGAAGCAGAGGATCAGCATTGCAAGGGTGTTCCTGAAGGCGCCGAAGATTCTGCTGCTGGACGAGGCCACGGCGGCGCTGGACAATGAGAGCGAGCATCTGGTGTCGGAGTCTCTGGAAAAGCTGGCGGCGGGCAGGACCACGCTGACCATCGCTCATAGGCTTACCACCATCCACGGTGCGGACCGGATTCTGGTGCTTGCAGGCAACCGGATCGTGGAGGAGGGGAACCATAGGGCTCTGATGGACAAAAAGGGAATTTATTATCAGCTGTATACCTCGGCGAATCTGGCAGGGGAGGTCAGGGAATGAGGGGAAGGACAGAAGAAGGGCAGGGGTCACCTTGGACGGTGTAAAATAACGGCCGGAGGCCGACGAAGAACAAGGAGGCAGATCATGTGTACTGCGGCAATATATAAGACGAAGGATTTCTATTTTGGGCGCACTCTGGATAATGATTTTTCCTATGGCGAGGAGGTAGTGGTGATGCCCCGCAGCTTTGCCCTTTCCTTTCGGAGGACGGGCAGGCTGGAAAGGCATTACGGGATGGTCGGCATGGCGCACATGGAGGAGGGCTGTCCGCTGTATTACGATGCGGTAAATGAGAAGGGACTGGGCATGGCAGGACTGAATTTCGTGGGAAACGCATGCTACCGGGAGGAGGAGCCGGGCAGAGACAACGTGGCGACCTTCGAGTTTATCCCATGGATTCTGGGACAGTGCGCCACGGTGGACGAGGCAGAGGAGCTGTTAGACAGGATCAACCTTACGGGAGAGGCCTTTCATGAGGGGCTTCCCACGGCCCAGCTGCACTGGATCATCGCAGACCGCAATCGGGCCGTCACGGTTGAGTCGGTGAGGGAGGGGCTGAAGATATATGAAAACCCGGTGGGAGTACTGGCCAACAACCCGTCTTTCGACCAGCAGATGTTCCTGCTGAACAATTATATGCATCTTACCAGCGGGGAGCCGGAGAACCGTTTTTCGGACAAGCTGGATCTGCGCCCGTACAGCCGGGGCATGGGGGCGCTGGGGCTGCCGGGGGATCTGTCCTCCCAGTCGCGGTTCGTCAGGGCGGCCTTCGTGAGGCTGCATTCCGTATCCGGAGATTCCGAAGCAGAGAGCGTGGGACAGTTTTTCCATATGCTGGGCTCTGTGGAGCAGCAGAGAGGATGCTGCAGGGTGGGGGAGCGATATGAAATAACGCTTTATACTTCTTGCTGTAACGCAGATAAGGGAATATATTATTACACTACTTACGGCAACCGGCAGATCACGGCGGTGGACATGCACCGGGAGGATCTGGAGGGCTGCATTCTCGGCAGGTTTCCTCTGGTTGCCGAGGAGCAGATCAGGCTGCAGAATTAAAGGGGCAGGCGGCTGAGGTCCCGGAAGAGGCTAAAAAGGTAAGGCCGGTGAAGACGGAAGCGGCCGGCGGGCTGTGGGCAATGAAAAGAGCATAGGAGGCGGATTGAGATGATGAGAAGATGTGCCGTTGGTCTGTTGGCATACGCTCTGGCAGCGCTGATGCTGGGCGGATGTGCCGGGAAAGAGGAGACGGGAACAGAGAAGGGAGAAAACAAAAATGAGAGCCCGGTGACGGGCGAAGGGGACTCGGCTTCGGAGGAGACGCTTGTTCCGGAGCCCGTGGTCTTTGAGGGGACGGATATGGACGGAAATAAGGTGACTTCCGACATTTTTGCGAATGCAAGGCTGACCATGGTCAATGTGTGGGCCACGTACTGCGGCCCATGTCTCAGGGAGATGCCGGATCTGGGGGAGCTGGCAGGAGAGTATGACGCCGCCGATTTTCAGCTGTATGGGATCGTCAGCGACGTGCAGGAGAAGGCGGAAGAGAAGAAGCTGAAAAAGGCGGCGGATCTGATCGAGGAGACGGGGGCGGACTATCCCCATCTGCTTCTGAACAACTCCTTGTACGATGCCCTCCTGACGGAGGTCTCGGTGGTGCCCACCACCTTTTTCATCGATGAGGACGGAGTGGTGCTGAAGACGGTGCTGGGAGCGAACAGAAAGACTGCATGGAAGGAGATCATAGATGAGCTTCTGGAAGAGCTGTAGACGGCAGGGATGGCTGTTGGGACTGCTGACCGGGGCCGTGTTTCTGGTCATCGGGGCAGGACAGGGGCAGCTCAGGGAGATCTGGGAAAAGGCCGTGATGATCTGCATGGAGTGCATCGGGCTGGGATAGGCTGAAGGTTCATGGAAGAGGAACGGAACTGCCGGGGCCACAAGACTGCAGGGGAGACGAGAGACGATGAAGAAAATACGGCTGGGCGTACAGCTGCTGTTCACGATTTTTACGAACGGATATCTGTACGGCTTCTTGAATGG
Source organism: uncultured bacterium (assembly GCA_947565325.1). GTDB lineage: Bacteria > Bacillota > Clostridia > Lachnospirales > Lachnospiraceae > Acetatifactor. The sequence continues at coordinate 14,682 of CANOFQ010000026.1, read as the reverse complement.
AAAAATATACCGGGGACAGCTGAAATATGCATGCGTGCCGGGTCTGAACTGTTACTCCTGCCCCGGAGCGATCGGCTCCTGCCCTCTGGGGGCGCTGCAGGCGCTGCTGAATGGGGAGGGCTTTCGGGTACCCTTTGCGGCGCTGGGCTTTTTCTTCCTGTTCGGAAGCCTGTTCGGACGGTTCGTGTGCGGGTGGCTCTGTCCCTTTGGGCTCGTGCAGGATCTTTTACATAAAATACCGCTGCCCGGAAAGAGAAAGAGGCTTCCCGGACATAGGTTCCTGAAGTATGGGAAATATGCGGTTCTGGTGGGCCTGGTGTGCATAGGTTCTATGTTTGTGTTCGGCGGCCTGGCAAAGGATCCTGCTTTCTGTAAGTACCTGTGTCCCTCGGGAACCTTGCTGGGAGCGCTGCCTCTGATAGGGACAAATGAGCTCCTGCGGGAACAGCTGGGGGGGCTGTTTTATTGGAAGCTGGGGGTTCTGGCAGGACTTCTGGTGCTTTCCGTGAAGATATACCGGCCTTTCTGCCAGTATCTGTGTCCGCTGGGAGCGATTTATGGCCTGTTCAACCGATTCAGCCTGGTGCAGGTCCATTGGGAAAGGGAAAGCTGTATTTCCTGCATGGCCTGTCAGAGGGAATGCCCGGTAGGGCTTGCGCCGGAGGAGATTTCACGCTCCCCGGAATGCATCCGGTGCGGCAGGTGTATAGGTGTCTGTCCCGGGAAATGTCTGCATTTTTCTAAAAGGGGAAGAGAGGAACCGAAGGAAAGAGCGCATTCATGCCGCAGCGCTGCGGCAGGGCATCCGGGGAATGAGAGAAAAGGAAGGGCTTGAAATAGGAAGGGCTAAAGATATGGACAATAGCGTGAATCTGATCGTGGCATGCCAGAACGGCCAGAAGGCCGTGGTGCAGACCTTTCTGAAGATGGGCGGGATAGACGTGAATAAAAGGGACGAGTCCGGGGCAACGGCCTTGCTCTATGCCTGTGCCAGAGGGGCCCGGGACATCGTGAGGATGCTGCTGGAGAACGGTGCGGATCCTGCTGCGGCCGACAATGACGGACGGATGCCGCTGCACGGGCTGTCCGGCAGCGGGAACAAGGAAATAGCGGCCCTGCTCCTGGAGGCGGGAGCGGATATCAACGCCACGGACAACCGGGGGAGGACAGCGCTGATGTATATGATCGAGGCCGGGCGCAGCGAGGCGGCCCGATTCCTCATGGACCAGGGGGCGGATGCCTCCATAGCGGATAATGAGGGACGCAGGGCGGCGGACTATGCTGCGGCATGGAACCTGCGGGATGTCTTTGGAAGGGCATCGAACCTGGATGCGGACAGCGGCGGGAACACGGCTTTGCATCAGGCCTGCTTCAACAACCGTTCGGAGGCCGTGAAGGAGCTGGTGAAGACGGCGGCGGAGCTGGACGGCGTCAATGACAGCGGGGAAACGCCTCTGATGCTGGCCTGCAGGGGAGGGAATCTCCTGATCGCACAGATTCTGGTGGAGGCCGGGGCAGATGTGAACAAGGGGCTTCTGGACGGAAGCACGCCCCTGCACTTTGCGGCGGGCAAGGGCAATCTGCGTCTGTGCAGGACCTTGATCGGTGCCCGTGCCGGCCTGAACGGCAGGAACGGGGAGGGGGCCACGCCGCTGCTCCTGGCGGCCCGTCAGGGAAAGAACGAGGTGGTGGCCCTGCTGGTGGAGAGCGGGGCGGACGTGAACCTTGCGGACAACTGGCAGCATACGCCCTTGTATTATGCCTCTCAGAAGGGATATGCGGAGATTGCGCAGATTCTGGTCATGGCAGGGGCTGTGGGCTAGGGAAGGGCAGGGGAGGCATACCCGGGGGTATGCCTCTGCTTGTCTTTGCGGTAAACTGCCATGGTAATAAAATGATGATGCTGTGCCGCTTATAGGGTACCGGTGACAACGAGGGTGCTCACGCCGGGATTCACGGTCCATGCCCCGGTGGCGGCATCCTGCGTGAAGGTGGCCGCAGGCACGGTGATTTTGCCGGGCACGGTGGCAAAGGCCCCGGTGAGGCTGTTGTAGGTGTAGTCATCAGGCGCTGTCCATGCCTTTCCGTTGAAGGAGACGGAGATGGGATTCAGGACAGGATTGAAGAGATCCGTGATTGTCACGTTGTCTGTGGTAGCTGCGGCGGTGTTTCCCAGATTCTGAATGATGAAGGTATAGGTGATCTGGCCGTTCTCTGTCACGGTGGTGGGTGAGAGGGACTTGCTGATGGTCAGCAGAGCGATATCCGCAGTGTTGATGGTCTCGGACACCAGAATGTCGTTGGTAACGCCCGGGCCGGAGACAGTGGCCGTGTTGGTGATGGAGCCCCCGGTGTCCAGAGGCGCATACTGGTTGACGGATGCCTGATAGATCAGGGTGGCGTTGCCGCCCGCCGGAATGTTGATGCCTCCGATGGCGAGAGGAGGGCCGGCCACGGCAGTAGGAGCGGTCTGGAGTATGCCGTTCACATAGTAGCGCAGGGAGTCGTTCACATAGGTCAGGGGATATCTGGTGTTTTCCCCGGCGGTTATCCCGCCCAGATTGTCCGTGACGGTCAGTCCTGTAAAGGCCGTGGCGCCCGAGTTGATGATGCTGATGATATAGGTCACGCTATCATTTGAGGTGTACTGGTTCCGCAGTGCGGTTTTGGTGGCGGACAGCACTTCCAGAATCTCCCCGGTGGTGATGTTGGAAGTGGTGGTGTTTCCGTTATAGGAAAGAGTCGCCTGATTATAAAAGGTTGCCATAAAAGTTCCTCCTGCTGATTTTGGAATAAATCGCTTTTATTCTCCATATACTATATGTTTTTTTCAGGGGAGAGTGAATATTTTCAGGAAAAGGCGCAGCGCAGGAGGAAAAGGCGCAGCGCAGGAGGGAAAAGATGCCCTGCAGAGGAACGGAACGGTGCAGGGGAAATAGAATAGGGCAGAAAGAATATCACGGCATGGAAGGAAAAGACGGCAGCGGCAAAGTGGTAGGGAGAAAGGAAGGACAAGAGATGTCGGCACAAGTACACAAGGTAGGCTATGCCAGATCCACATGGAGGAAATCCAAAGAGTTTTCTGATCGCATGGAAGAGCTGGAGGAAAAAATCTCCCCGGAGCTGATGAGGCATTATTATCTGACGGGCATAAAGCTTCCTGAATATGACGAGGCGCTTTACAAGGAGGTGGACGAGCTTTTTGCCCTCAGGGAGAGCGGCATTCAGGGCGAGATGAGGTATGTGAGGGCGCAGGCAAGGGCGAACGGCGCAGAGATTCCGGAGGAGGCGCTGTCCGGGAAGAGCCTTCGGATCGCATTCCCCGAGCTGGAGGACAAGGCGCCGTCTCTGGGGGTCTATCGGCTGTTCATGCCCCTGACCAGGGCAGAGCTGGAGAAAAAATATCCGCAGAAACCTTCGGAGGACTCTGCGGAAGACTAGAAACCATTAGGGGCATGCGGTCAGGATGGGGTCCCGCCCTTTTTTTCATGCATCCTCCGGGCCAGATAGACCGCAGGAGTATCCAGCAGGGAGGTGAAAATATAGATCACGTAGCTGGAGACGAAGATGGAGATCAGGGTGGGGATGTCGTAGGTTCCCCAAAAGGCCAGCAGTGTGAACAGCAGAGTGTTCAGGATCTGGCTTATGAGGGTGGAGCCGTTGTTGCGCAGCCATAGGAACCGCCGACGGTCGCCGGTCTTCCTCTCCGTGAAGGCCCACCATTTATGATAGAGCCATACATCGAAGAGCTGGCTTGCGGCATAGACAAGGAAGGAAGCCAGAAGCATCCGGGGGGTGTTGGAAAAAATGACCTTGATGGAATCAAAGGCCCAGTCGTTTTCGTTGGGAACATACAGCAGCCAGCTCTGGCTGAGCAGGAGGAAGAAGACGGATGTGAACATGCCGATCCAGACGGCCCTGTTGGCCGCCTTCTTTCCCTCGCACTCGGAGAGAATGTCCGTGATCAGGAAGGTTGCGGCGAACAGCACGTTTCCAAGAGTCTGCTCCATGCCGAAGGCGTTGACCAGGATCAGAACTTCAATGTTTGCCAGTATGGTGGCGGCGGCGGACAAGCAGTAGAGGCCGGTCTTTCCGAAGAGGCCATAGGCGGCCAGCACCATGGAAAAAATAAAGATCAGAGAACCTGTCAGCAATAATTCGTTTGTCATATCAGTCACCTACCCCGAAATCCGTATTGTTTATCAAAATGTCTATTCGTGCATCGTCCCTGTACTTAGGATACAGCTCCCGCAGGAAAAGGGAGATGACTTCTCTGTCCGGCCTGACCGGTGTGCTGTTTTCACACATAAGGTTGAGGCAGATCCGCTGGAACCATGTAAGCCCCAGCACGATGTCCCTCTCCATGGATGCCAGGGTCTGTCCGGCAATGCCGAACAGAAGATTGGCCTCTTCGAAATGTCGGCTGATGATTCCGGGATCATGCTCCGGGATCCCTTTTTTCAATAGGTTCTCCCGGAAATCATAGTCAAAGGTCTCCAGACCCAGCTTCATTTTCAGCCGGATTCCGGAGAAGCGCTCCCGCAGTGCGGGAATCTGCTTTCGATAGAGATAATGGGATTCAAAATGAAGAACGGAAATCCCCCTTCTGAGACAGACATCCCTGATCAGCGCCAGCGTCTGCCCGTCAAGCTCAAAGACAGAGCCGCTGTTAATGACCTCCAGATCGCCAAACTTCCCGGTGACATTTTCCAGCACCTGACGGTTCAGGGCAAAATTGGCATCTTGGTCCGCACATTGATCAAGGTGGTAGTCGCAGAAGACGCATTTGCGATATGCGCATCCGCTGCCTCTCAGAAGGACGATTTCCCTTGGCTGTTTTTCCAGAATTCTGTTGTATCTTTCCATGTCATGCTCCTAGTTTTGGTTTAGTGAACTCCGGTCTTTGCCGGTTTCCCAAGGCAGGATGGGTTTCGAACTGCCTGCTTTTTGAATGCGTTCCCGCTTCCGAACAGATATCCTTATGCCTGATCTGCCTTGGCGGCTGCCGCCTGGATCCGCTCTATGAGGTAACGTCCCGTCCGCTCCATGAGCCGGCAGGCGTCCCGCTTCAGCCCGTCCGGGAAGCCCTCGTAGAAGCTGTCCGCCTCGAAGGTGAAATCACCCTCATAGCCGATTTCGGCCAAGGCCTCTGTGACGGCGTCCCAGTTCAGGCTTTTCAGGAAGGGCATGGTGTGGCAGTCCTGCAGATAATCCACATCATGGACATGAAGAGCCTGCAGCCTGCGCTTTCCCATGGCCCGGATGAAGTCCTGCGGCTCCACTCCCACCAGGGCACAGTGGCCCAGATCCAGACAGCCCGTGATCCAGGGGCTGTCCAGTGCATCCAGCAGTCCGCAGAACTCCTCCGGCTGAGAGCATACGCTGTCTACGATGTATCTGCGCCGGCTGTCGTACTGCCACATGTTCTCTGCGCAGACCCGGATGCCGTATTCCTCGCAATAGGGGATCAGGCTGCGGTAGAATGCCAGATTCATTTCCCACAGCCGGTTTCTTTCCTTTGCATAGTTTAAGTGCTGCACGGGATGCACCACGATGTTTCGTATACCCAATAGGGACGCAGCTTCCATGGAGCGCAGAATCCGCTCCAGAATCACCTTGTCTGCGGCTGCCTCCCCCTGAGAGGAGGGAAAGGGGGCGTGGGCCTGACTGAAGCCGATACCGCACCGGGCGCCTGTCTCCTTCAGGCGCAGGGCGTGCTCCCGCCAGCTGTCAGTACACCAGATGCCCTTTCCGGCAGCCATCTCAAAAAAGCCCCAGTCTATGGAATCAAAGCCTGCCTCTGCCAGAATGCGGACACATTCTTCATCGCCGAAGGCCTCGGCAAGTTTTTCCGTCGTAGTAGCTAAGCGCATTTTTGCATTCTCCTGTTTCTGTTTTTCTGATTTCCCATGGTGTATCTTTTGTAGAGCTTCCTCTTATCCATAGCCATTTTTCATCATAGGGCATGAGAAGAAATCTGTCAAGTGCCCTGTCAGGATTTCAGAAAACTATTCCATTTCCTCTGATCATGCTGTATAATATTGACACGGAATTGCGGCAATTATGGTAAATATTCAGAATAGGCGGATGTGCCGCTTTATAAGCTCAGAAGAGAAGGAGTCGTTGAAGCCCATGAACAAGACTGAGAGCAGAGCCGGAACTACCAAAAAGAAGCAGGCCGTTCGGCAGGCCGACCCAAAAGAGGGGCAGGAGGCGGAGGGGCCAAAGACCGCTGGAAGGACGGATGCGCCGGAAAGGGACGGGGCAGCGGGAACTGCAGAAGCAGCAGGAGCGCCCAAGGCGGAAAAGACGGCTGCTGCCGATCCGGGAGAATATATCGTGCTGAACCGTCAGGAGGAGGACGCCGCTCTGTCAGAGGGAGTCAGGCGGGGAACCATGGACTATGCCCAGCTGTCCAGATATGAGTATTTCGACTGCGATGCCATACGGAAGAGCATGCGGCTCACCAGTGCGGCGGAGCGTAAGGCCGAGGCGCTGCTTCGGGAGAAGAAGGTTGCCCTGAAGGAAGTGGAGAGCGGATATATGCAGGGCAGGCTGGAGACCGTGGGGGAGGCCTTCGGGGAGGGTGCGGACGGCAGGAACAGGTTTCCGGTACATATGGTCTTCACCAGAAGGGAAGTCCTCTTCGGGGAGTGCCAGTGTACAGAGTGCAGAAGGCACTATTACAGCTTGTATTATAGAAAAGAATATTGCCCGTATCTGGGGGCGTTCATGACGCTGGTGAAGGAGTACCTGCAGGGAAAGAACGTGGGGGACGCCACGGATTCCAACGCTATGATCGTGATGCAGGCCTTTACGGAGCAGAGGGCCAACAGTGTGGTCTCGGACACTGTGGGAAGGGCCGGAAGCCTTACGCTGGTTCCGAGAATGACCCTGAAGGGCGGGGAGCTGGCCGTATCCTTCAAGGTGGGCGAGAAGAAGCTTTTCGTCATCAAGGACCTGTTTGAATTCTATGCGAATGTTCAGGAATCCAAGACGGCCTCTTACGGAAACTCCACCACTCTGAACCATAATGTGAACAACTTCACGGACCGGGGAAGAAAGTGGATCGACTATATCGGCAGCATCGTGAAGGAGGAGCAGGCCTTTGAGAAAAGGCTCATAGAGGCCCGCAGCTATTCCAAGAAGGCAGTGTCCAAGGACGGGGAGCTGGCGCTGTTCGGCTGGAGGCTGGACGAGCTTTACCGGCTCTGCCAGGAGGAGGGGCTGGACTTTGAGGACAGGGACAGCGAGCCTAAGACGAAGTGGCTGCTGCAGGCCAGAGAGAGGAACCCGAGGATCTCCATGACCATACGGAAGAATGACCTCGGGGAGCGGAAAAGCTTTCATGGTATCACGGTGGAGTGCCGTATGCCCAACTTCTTTTACGGGGTGGAGACGGCCTATTATATTTCCGGCAACGGGTTCTGGCGGCTGGAGAAGGAGTTTCAGAAGAAGATCCGTACCATTGCAGGCTTCTGCAGGAACGGCTCTCTTTCCTTTCAGGTGGGCAGGAACAATCTTGCGCAGTTTTATTATTCCGTGCTGCCCCAGCTGGAGGGCGTAGTGGACATTATGGAGGAGAACGCCGACGAGATCGCATCCTACCTTCCGGCCCAGGCCCAGTTCGTGTTTTATCTGGATGCGGAGAACGGGGACATGAACTGCCGTGTGTCCGCACGCTACGGGGAGCAGGAATTCTCTGTCCTGGAGCTTCTGAAGGAGGAAGATAACGTGGAGCCCTTCAGGGAGTATGCCAGAGAGAGGGAGACCTTGTTTCTGGTGCAGCAGTGGTTCCCCTTCTATGATGAACAGAAGGGGGAGCTGCACTGCGGCGGGGACGAGGAGCGGATGTACCAGGTGCTGGACAAGGGGGTGGAGGCCCTGCTGGCCCTGGGGGAGGTGCAGTGCACCAGAAGGTTCAGCAATGTGAACATCGGGCGCAGAGTGCGGATGTCCGTGGGCATCTCCGTGTCCAAGGATCTGCTGAACCTGAACATCGCCACCCAGGACGTGCCCCCGGAGGAGCTTCTGGACATACTCAAGAGCTACCGGCAGAAGAAAAAGTATTATAGGCTCAAGAACGGGGACTTCCTGAATCTGGAGGAAGAGGGCTCTCTGCAGACGCTGGCGGAGATGGTGGACACTCTGCGGATGACGCCAAAGGAGCTTCTGAAGGGGAATATCAAGCTGCCCCTGTACCGGGCGCTGTATCTGGACAAGCTGCTGGAGAAGAACGAGGAGATCTACAGCAACCGGGACACGGTCTTCCGGGAGATGGTGAAGGACTTCAAGACAGTGAACGACGCAGACTTCGAGGAGCCCCCCAGCCTCGTACAGGTCATGCGGGGATACCAGAGAAACGGCTACAGATGGCTCCGCACTCTGGAGGAATATAGGATGGGAGGGATTCTGGCAGACGACATGGGGCTTGGAAAGACCCTGCAGGTGCTGGCGGTGCTGCTTTCCGCCAAGCTGGAGGGCAGGGGCGGCACATCCCTGGTGGTGGCGCCTGCCTCGCTGGTGTACAACTGGGGGGAGGAGATCCGCAGCTACACGCCGCAGCTTTCCTGCGAATTCATAACAGGCGCTCAGGAGGAGCGCCGCAGGAAGCTGGAGCATTACCGGGAGTATGACGTGATCGTCACCTCCTATGATCTGCTGAAGCGGGACATCGAAAATTATGAGGACAAGGAGTTCCGCTACCAGATCATCGACGAGGCCCAGTATATCAAGAACCATACCACTGCGGCGGCCAAGGCGGTGAAGGTGGTGAAGAGCAGCACCAGGTATGCCCTTACAGGAACGCCCATAGAGAACAGGCTCAGCGAGCTCTGGAGCATTTTTGATTACCTGCTGCCGGGCTATCTGTACGGGTACGACGTATTCCGGAACGATTTCGAGGCCCCCATCGTGAAGAACGAGGATCAGGGGGCGCTGGAGCGCCTGCAGCGGATGACGTCGCCCTTCATCCTGCGCAGGATGAAGGAGAACGTGCTGAAGGACCTGCCGGAGAAGCTGGAGGAGAACCGCTATGTGAGGTTCGAGGAAAAGCAGCAGCGCCTCTATGACGCTCAGGTGGTTCACATGCGCCAGAAAATCGTCATGCAGGACGCTTCGGAGTTCCAGAAGAACAAGATGCAGATACTGGCCGAGCTGATGAAGCTGCGCCAGATCTGCTGCGACCCGGGACTGTGCTTTGAAAATTACGGGGGAGAGTCGGCCAAGCTGGACGCCTGCACGGAGCTGGTGCGCAGCGCCGTGGAGGGCGGCCACAAGATACTGCTGTTCTCCCAGTTTACCTCCATGCTGGACAGAATCGCCCAGCGTCTGGACGCAGAGCAGTTCACCTATTACACCATCACCGGAGCCACGCCCAAGGAAAAGCGCCTGCAGCTGGTGAAGGCCTTCAACGGGGACGGGACCAACGTATTCCTGATCTCCCTGAAGGCGGGAGGCGTGGGCCTGAACCTGACGGGAGCGGACGTGGTGATCCATTACGATCCATGGTGGAATCTGGCGGTGCAGAACCAGGCTACGGACCGGGCCCACCGGATCGGGCAGACCAAGATGGTGGTGGTGTACCGGCTCATTGCCAAGGGCACCATCGAGGAGAAGATTCAGGAGCTGCAGGAGAGCAAGAGGGCGCTGTCGGAGCAGGTGATCCAGGGGGATGCGGGACAGCTGGGCGGAATGAGCAAGGAGGACTTCATCTCACTGCTGTCGTAGATTCGGATTTTTTTGGAATCAGATGCATATTTTTCCCATCTTGTCCATATACTGGTAGAAAAAAGGATTGGAGCCAGTGTGCCGTCCGGCATTTTCCGATGTTCCTCTGGAAGGAGAGCTTCTCTGAAGGGGGACAAGACGGTGCTCTGATTCTATGAAAGGAGAGGCATATGGCAAGAGGGCAGCGCAAGACCATGGAGGAGAAGATTGCGGCGAAGAAGGAACTGATTGAAGCTCTGATGACACGGGTAGAGTCGGAGAAGAGGGAGCTGGAGGAGCTTTATCAGGAGAAAAAGAAAAAGGAGCTGGAGGCGGTCAGCGACATCATCGACGAGTCGGGGCTGGAACCGGAGGAGGTGGCGGCAGTGCTGCAGCGGTACTTGGAGAGCCGGGAGGTGGCGTCGTAGGGCCGGGCGGAGGCTGTGCCTATAGGGAAAAGAGCCAATAGGATGTTGAAGGTTTCATGGATAGTCTGAAAGGGCATATGCGGAAGCATATGCCCTTTTGCGGGGATTTTTAAAAAAACTGCTTGATTTTCAGCGGCATACTCTCCCCTGCGGGAGTTATGCCGCTGGCTACTGTCAGCAGCTCTCTATTTCAGGTTCCTCTGGGCCGTGGACAGCATCAGCTTGATGCGGTTCAGCTGGTTCACCTCGCTGGCTCCCGGATCATAGTCGATGGCCACGATATTGGACTGGGGATAGGCCTTGCGCAGAGCCTTGATGACGCCCTTGCCTACAACATGGTTGGGCAGGCAGCCGAAGGGCTGGGTGCATACGATGTTGGGTACCTCGTCGTGTATCAGCTCCACCATCTCTCCGGTCAGGAACCACCCTTCCCCGGTCTGGTTGCCGATGGAAACGATGGGCTCCGCAAAGGCTGCGATCTCCCGGATGGGAGTGGGGGGGACGAAGTGTGCGGATTTCTTGAATTCCGCCACGGCAGCCCCCCGCAGCACATGCTCGATGGCCCAGATCCCCAAGGAGGAGCTGCGGGCCGTCTTCTTGCTCATGCCCAGATGCTCGGCCTTGTAGATCTGGTTGTAGAAGCAGTAGAGCATGAAGTCGATGAGGTCGGGCACCACCGCCTCTGCGCCCTCCGCCTCCAGCAGCTCCACCAGATGGTTGTTTCCGGCGGGGGAGAACTTCACCAGAATCTCTCCCACCACACCCACTCTGGGCTTTTTCACGTCCCGCAGGGGGACTGCGTCGAACTCCCGGATGATCTGCCTGCACAGCCGCCGGAATTTCATCAGGCCGATGTGCTTTCCCGATACGAATTTCTGCAGGCGCTTCACCCACTTCCGGTGCAGCCGGTTCACGCTGCCCGGCTCCGCCTCATAGGGGCGCATCCGGTACACGCAGCGCATGAGAATGTCGCCGAACTGAGCCGCCACGGCAGCCCGGATCATCAGGTCTGCGTTTAAATGGAAGCCCGGATTGCTCTCGATGCCCGCCAGGTTCAGGGAGATTACGGGAATCTGCTCCATGCCGGCCTTTTTCAGGGCCCGGCGTATGAAGCCCACATAGTTGGTGGCCCGGCAGCCCCCGCCGGTCTGGGACATGATGATGGCGGTCTTGTCCAGATCGTATTTTCCCGACAGCAGGGCCTCCATGATCTGGCCCACCACCAGCAGGGAGGGGTAGCAGGCGTCGTTGTTGACGTATTTCAGGCCAACATCCACGGAATGCCGGTTGTCGTTGTCCAGTACCACGAAATTATAGCCGCATGCGTTGAAGGCGGGCTCCATGATCTCGAAATGGATGGGCGACATCTGGGGACAGAGGATGGTATAGTTTTTTCGCATCTCTTCGGTGAAAGGCACCTTCTCGATGGCGGCGGAGCGCAGGGTCCGCTCCTTGTGGGCCTTTTCCCGCACCTTGATGGCGGAGAGCAGAGAGCGCACCCGGATTCTGGCCGCCCCAAGATTATTCACCTCGTCGATCTTTAAGCAGGTATAAATCTTGTCGGAACCGGACAGAATATCATTGACCTGATCCGTGGTCACCGCATCCAGACCGCAGCCGAAGGAGTTCAGCTGGATCAGATCCAGATTCTCCACTGTCTTCACATAGCTTGCGGCAGCATAGAGGCGAGAGTGGTACATCCACTGGTCGGAGACGATCAGCGGTCTTTCCGGACAGCCCAGATGGGAGATGGAGTCCTCCGTCAGCACCGCCATGCCGAAGGAGGTGATCAGCTCCGGGATGCCGTGGTTGATCTCCGGATCCACGTGGTAGGGCCGGCCGGCCAGCACGATGCCCCGCTTTCCGGTTTCCCTCAGCCAGGCAAGGACCTCCTCACCTTTTTGCTGTATGTCCCTGCGGGCACGGCCGAGCTCGTTCCAGCCGGCGGCAATCGCTGCCCTCACCTCCTTTGGAGGAAGCTCTGAGAATTCCTTCACCAGAGCCTGTGTCACGGTGCCCGGATCCCGGAAGGACAAGAAGGGATTGCGCAGCCTTGCCTGCCCGCTTCCGAATTCCTCCATGTTGTTCTTGATGTTCTCGGAATAAGAGGTGACAATGGGGCAGTTGTAATGGTTGTTGGCTCCCTCCACCTCGTCCCGCTCGTAGAACAGGGCAGGATAGAACACGAAGTCCACGTTCTGCCGAATCAGCCATGCCACATGGCCGTGGGCAAGCTTGGCAGGATAACACTCGGACTCGCTGGGGATGGACTCGATGCCCAGCTCGTAGATCTTGCGGCTGGAGGCGGGAGAGAGAACCACCCGGTAGCCCAGCTTGGTGAAAAAGGTATGCCAGAAGGGGTAGTCCTCGTACATATTCAGCACTCTGGGGATCCCCACCGTGCCTCTGGGGGCATTGTCCGGCTCCAGAGAGGGGTAGGAGAAGAGCCTTTCCAGCTTATAGTCGAACAGGTTGGGCACGTTGTGTGCGTTCTTCTGGCCGCCGATGCCCCTCTCGCAGCGGTTGCCCGAGACGAACTGGCGGCCGCCGGAGAATCTGTTCACCGTGAGCCGGCAGCTGTTGGTGCAGCCCCGGCACTTTGCCATGCTGGTCTCGTATTTCAGGGCACAGAGCTTTTCATAGGAGAGCATGGCGGTCTCATAGCCCTCCTCGTAGCGCTCTCTGGCGATGAGGGCGGCGCCGAAGGCGCCCATGATGCCTGCGATGTCGGGGCGGACGGCCTGACAGTCCGCTATCTTTTCAAAGCTGCGCAGCACGGCGTCGTTATAGAAGGTGCCGCCCTGCACCACGATCTGTCTGCCCAGCTCCGAGGCGTCGGATACCTTGATGACCTTGAACAGGGCATTCTTGATCACGGAGTAGGCAAGGCCGGCGGAAATGTCGGCCACGCTTGCGCCTTCCTTCTGGGCCTGCTTCACTCTGGAGTTCATGAACACGGTGCAGCGGGTGCCCAGATCGATAGGGTGTCTGGCAAAGATGGCGGCGCCTGCGAAATCCTCCACGCTGTAGTTCAGAGATTTGGCGAAGGTCTCGATAAAGGAGCCGCAGCCCGAGGAGCAGGCCTCGTTGAGCAGCACGCTGTCCACGGTCTGGTTCTTGATCTTGATGCATTTCATGTCCTGACCGCCAATGTCCAGAATACAGTCCACCTCGGGATTGAAGAAGGCGGCGGCCCGGTAGTGGGCCACGGTTTCCACCTCCCCGTCGTCCAAGAGGAAGGCAGCCTTCATCAGGGCCTCCCCGTAGCCGGTGGAGCAGGAGCGGCGGATGTGCACGCCCTCCGGCAGCTGCTCATAGATCTCCTTCAGAGAGCGGATGGCGGTGTTCAGGGGACTGCCGTCGTTGCCGGAATAAAAGGAGTAGAGCAGGGAGCCGTCCGCCCCCACCAGAGCGATCTTGGTGGTGGTGGAGCCGGCATCGATGCCTAAGAAGGCATCCCCCTGATAGGAGGCCAGCTGCGCAGTGGCCACATGGGCCTTTTCATGGCGCACCCTGAAGTCCTCATAGCTTTTCTCATCGGCAAAGAGCGGCTCCATGCGTTCCACCTCGAATTCCATCTTCAGCTCGGAGGAAAGGCGGCGCAGCATTTCCTCCATGGAGATCTCGGTGTCCTGCTTCTCGCCGGCGTTCAGCGCAGAGCCGATGGCGGCGAAAAGATGGGAGTTGTCCGTATCGATGATATGCTCCTCGTCAAGGTTCAGGGTGCGTATGAAGGAGGCCTTCAGCTCCGAGAGGAAATGCAGGGGGCCGCCCAGAAACGCCACATGTCCCCGGATCGGCTTTCCGCAGGCCAGACCGGAGATGGTCTGGTTTACCACCGCCTGAAAAATGGAGGCGGCCAGATCCTCCTTGGTGGCCCCCTCGTTGATCAGGGGCTGGATGTCCGTCTTTGCGAAGACACCGCATCTGGCGGCTATGGCATAGAGGGATTTATAGTTTTTCGCATATTCGTTGAGGCCAGAGGCGTCGGTCTGGATCAGGGAGGCCATCTGGTCGATGAAGGAGCCGGTGCCGCCGGCGCAGATGCCGTTCATCCGCTGCTCCACGTTACCGCCTTCAAAATAGATTATTTTTGCGTCTTCTCCACCCAGCTCGATGGCCACGTCGGTCTTGGGGGCCAGCTCCTTTAAAGCGGAAGAGACGGCGATGACCTCCTGGGTGAAGGGCACCTCCAGACAGTTGGCCAGCGTCAGGCCGCCGGAGCCGGTGATCATGGGGCGGAAGCATATGTTTCCAAGCTGGCCGCAGGCCTTCTCCAAAAGCTTTGACAGGGTCTCCCGGATATTGGCGTAATGCCGTTCATAATCGGAAAAAAGAATACGGTGCTCCTGATCCAGAATGGCGATCTTCACCGTGGTGGAGCCTATATCAATACCAAGGAACCTGGTATCGCCAAGTAAATCGGCATTGCCGATTGGATTGGCATCGTCGAGTAAATTGGCGCTGTTTCTATTTGTATAATCCATGCAAATCATCCTTCCTGAGGGTTTTGGCAAAATTACATTCGTCAATGATTGACATTCCC
>CANOFQ010000025.1 GCA_947565325.1 uncultured bacterium | reverse complement strand
ATTTTCATAAACTCCGACGGTTGAAAGAGGGTCATACCATTAATCCCAACCTAGTAGCTTCGACTGGGGCTAAAAACTGGGTTTCGATTAATGGTATGACCCTCTTTCAACCGTCGGAGTTTATGAAAATCCCCTATATTCTGATGTTGGCCCAGATCACGGACTGGTTGCACAAGCGCCAGTTAGGGGAGGAGCGGACGCTTTGGTTTGATTTAAAAATTATCGGGACCCTCAGCTTGGCAACCCTGCCTGTGTTTGTACTATTGGGGCTGCAACATGACTTAGGGACCGCCATGGTCTATCTAGCGATTTTCGCAGGTATGGTCCTAATTGCCAATGTTTCCTGGAAAATTATTTTGCCGGTATCAGCCCTGTTTCTGACTTTGATGGGGGGCTTTGTGGCCCTATTGTCACAGGACTATGGGCGATCTCTATTTCGCCAGTTGGGGATGCCGACCTACCAGATTAACCGGATTTTAGCCTGGCTCAATCCCTTTGATTTTGCGCAAACCATGACCTTCCAGCAAGCCCAAGGGCAGATTGCAATCGGAAGTGGAGGTCTAACTGGCCAGGGCTACAATGTCTCCAATCTACAAATTCCGGTGCGGGAGAGTGATATGATTTTTACGGTCATTGCGGAGGATTTTGGTCTGGTTGGCGGCGTGGTCTTGCTGTTGATTTATTTCCTTTTGATTACGCGGATGGTAGCCATTACCATTCGCTCGCAGAGTCCCTTTTATACTCCTTTCGCCAGAGGCCTCGTCAAAACGAGGTCTCTGGTTTTTTAAGCCTGCTCTCCGGCTCTTGCCCCTGCATGCTTTGCAAAAAGCCGGCCTCCGGGTATCTGCTTCTCAGAGTCTTCCCTTGAAGTCCTGATAGCCGAACTTCTTTAATACAACGCACTCTCCGTCTTTTCTTCTCACTGCGATGGCAGGCAGAGGCATCCCGTTGAAGGTATTGTTTTTCACCATGGAATAAATGGCCATGTCTTCGAATATAAGCCTATCTCCTTCCTTCAGCGGAGCAGAAAAGGAATAGTCCCCTATGATGTCCCCTGCAAGACAAGTAGGCCCCCCAAGGCGGCAGGTGTACGGTTTCTCGCCGGGCAGGCCGCTCCCCTGCAGCGGCGGCCTGTAGGGCATCTCCAGCACATCCGGCATATGGCAGGCGGCGGAGGCGTCCAGAATCGCAATGTCCATGCCGTTATGCAGAGTCTCCAGCACACTGGCGATCAGGTACCCCGCATTCAGCGCCACCGCCTCCCCCGGCTCCAAGTACACCGTCAGCCCGTATTTTTCCTGCATCCTCCTGATACAGCGCTCCAGCCTCGGTATGTCATAGCCCCTGCGGGTAATATGGTGGCCGCCGCCGAAATTGATCCACTTCATGTGGGGAAGATACCTGCCGAACTTCTCCTCCACCGCCTCCAGCGTCTTTTCCAATGCATCGGCATCCTGCTCGCAGAGCGTATGGAAATGCAGACCGTCCGGCATGAGCGGCAGTGTCCTGCGGCTCTCGAATTGTCCCTGCGCCCCCTCCTCCTTCTGGGCGAAGCGCCTCGCCCCGAAATTTGCCTCCCACCCGGCCTCGAAGCTCGCCTTTGTCACCCCCAGCCGGGAGCCGGAAGCGCAGGGGTCATAGATGGCATGGCCCTCCTGCGTGGAGCATTCCGGATTGATGCGCAGCCCGATGCTCTTCCCCGCCTCTCTGGCACGGGGCCCGAACCGCTCCAGCTGCCGCCATGAATTAAACACGATATGGTCACAGTACTTCAGCACCTCGCCGAAATCCTCGCTTCTGTAGGCCGGAGAGAAGATATGGTTCTCCAGCACCCTGCCCTGCTCCGCCGCAGGCCCCGCCATCTCCTCAGCGCACAGTCTGGCCTCGTAAAGCCCGCTGGCCGTGGCTCCACAGAGATATTTCCCGATCAAGGGGTATAGGGCATACATGGAAAAGGCCTTCTGGGCCAGCAGGATTCTGGCCCCGGTTCGATCCATAACGCCCTTCAGCACCTCCAGATTCTTTTCCACCAAGTCCTCGTCCACCACATAGCAGGGCGAAGGCAGCTCTGAAAAAAGCATAACGATTATCTCCTCATCTGTCTATGATCAACTGATTCTCTGGGCTTCTGACGCTCCTCCCTCTCCAGTCAGTCAAGCTTCGTTTTTTGAAGCGAATAATCTTGTTCTGCAAATAATCCCCATTTCTCATATCCAACCGTCTGCAGCTCCCTAAGGTGTGAATAGTCATTCAGCCGAACCAATCGATATGCATGGCTTTCTTTATCCCAAGCAAGCTCTGTCAATGCGGTGTTTTCCATCCAGTTCAAAAAATTAATATCCTCATCTGGACGCTTCAAAAGAAAATTTGTCAATACCCTCAATGTAATGCCGTGGGAAACAATGATTGCGGGCTTTTCATCTGCTGCTTCTGAATTTTCCAGATATCTTTCCGCAAACATTCTGCACCGATTCCTTACATCCTCATAAGACTCCCCGCAAGGAGCCTGAAGCAGCGACAGTCTTTTATCCAGATCCACTTCCGGATACTTCCGCCCCCGCTCTTCCCATGTCATTCCCTCAAGCAGTCCCAGATCCATTTCTTTTAAGAAATCTGTCTCTGTGACCCTGACATTGTCCTGACCCACGCAGCGCAGAATCTCCATGAGCGTCTGTCTGGCTCTGGCAAGCGGGCTGCAATAGGCTGATACCGGTTCATCCTTCAATTCTGAACAGAGCTCCTGCCCAATGCGCCGGGCCTGAGCCATCCCCTTTTCAGTCAGTCCGAAATCTGTGGTGGAAATTATTTTCCCCTTGGTATTCCCATGGCTCTCTGCATGACGTATCAAATATAGCTTCAATTCGCACCTCCTCCGAAAATCGACAGCCTGCCCCATGCTTCCATCTTACTATAAATGCACACGCTTTGCAACTTATCCAGAAGCACTGCTTCCCTTTGGGATCAGCCTGCCTGCAGAGCTGTCCTGCAGGGCGGAATAGGGCCGCCGCTCCATTTCTCTTCCTTCGCAAAATATTTACTCTTGTCTATTGCGTTCCTTCTCCCAATCCTTTAAACTGAATATATCATACATCCCGTCCCGTTGACTGCCCGGAGCGAAAAGCCCGCGGGCGCACCCAAGAAAGAGGGGGATCACAATGAACAAATTGAAATTGAACAATGGACGAACCATTCTGGTAGGCTTGGCCTTTCTGTCCATCTGCTCCTTCTGGCAGATGTACGACAGCGTAGTGCCGCTGATTCTGAAGAAGACCTTCGGCATGGACGAATCCCTGACGGGCGTCATCATGGCCGCCGACAACATTCTGGCCCTGTTCCTGCTGCCTCTTTTCGGCGGGCTCTCCGACAGAACCCGCTCCAAGCTGGGCCGCCGCACTCCCTATATTCTGGGCGGCACCGCAGGGGCAGTGATCCTGATGAACCTGCTGCCCGTACTGGACAACAGCTATTCCAGAGCGGCCGCACCCTTCAAGCTGGCCGCCTTCGTGGTGACGCTGGGCCTCCTGCTGATCGCCATGGGAACCTACCGCTCCCCCGCAGTGGCCCTGATGCCCGACGTGACCCCCAAGCCCCTGCGCAGCAAGGCCAACGCCATCATCAACCTCATGGGGGCCGTGGGCGGCATCCTCTATCTGGCGCTGGCCGCCGTGCTGTATCCCACCTCCAGGGTGGCGGATCTGGAGCATGTGAATTACCAGCCGCTGTTCATCATCGTCTCCCTGATCATGGCTGCGGCTGTAATCGTCCTGCTCCTGACCATCAAGGAGCCCAAGCTGACGGTGGAGAATCTGGCGCTGGAGCAGAGCCACCCGGAGTGGAATCTGGCTGAGAGCGACGACAGCGGCATGGAAGTCCTGCCCGCCCCGGTAAAGCGCAGTCTGGGATTCCTGCTGGCCTCCATCGCACTGTGGTTCATCGGCTACAACGGAGTCACCACATGGTTCACCACCTACATCTCCGAGGTCATGGGCGAGGGGCTGGGCGGTGCGTCCACCTGCCTGCTGGTGGCCACCGCAGGGGCCATTGTGTCCTATATTCCCATCGGCATCATCGCCTCCAGGATCGGCCGGAAAAAGACCATTCATGCAGGCATCATCCTATTGGCCGCCTGCTTCATCTCGGGCTACTTTTTAACCACACTGTTTACCTCCATCAATGTAGTCATGTACGTGGTTTTTGTTCTGGTGGGCCTTGCATGGGCCGCCATCAATGTGAATTCCCTTCCCATGGTGGTGGAAATGTGCCGGGGCAGCGACGTGGGTATGTTCACAGGATACTACTACACCGCCTCCATGTTGGCGCAGGTGATCACCCCGGTGGCGGCGGGCTCCCTGATGAAGAGCATCGGCTATCAGATCCTCTTTCCCTATGCCGCTCTGTTCGTCACGCTCAGCTTCGTGACCATGTGCTTCGTCCGGCACGGGGACTGCAGGGCGGAGGCCAAGGTGGGGCTGGACGCATTTGAAGATATGGATGACTGATGTGCTTCAGGAATACCGCACTTTACGGAAATGAATCACCGATGAAAAATGTCGGAAATATCATAAAATGACTTTTTAATAGGAGCTGCGGTAAAAAGACCGCAAGACATCCTGCGAAATCCTTATGCGCCTATAGGATTCCCTGAAATCGATGTGACAGTGGGGAATCGATCGCCATGAAACTGATTATAATCAGTATGGATGAATCAATAGGAATGATTTTTGCTGTAAATTTCAGGAAAACCCTTGACCTTCACCCTTGTGGAAGGTGTACAGTGATATTGTTACCAGCATTTCCATAGGATAGAGTATATGAAAATCAACGAGACAGAGCAGGCCATCGGCATCACCAAAAAGAATATCCGCTTTTACGAACAGCAGGGACTGCTGTCGCCCTCCCGGGCCGCCAACGGCTATCGTGACTATTCGGAGGCCGACGTGGATGCGCTGCGGCGGATCAAGCTACTGCGGAAGCTGGACATTCCATTGGAGGAAATCCGGCAGCTGGAGTCCGGCAGCCTGACTTTGGAGGACTGTCTGCAGAGACATCTGATCGTCCTTGCCCGGAGGCGCAAGAATCTGGAGGCCATAGAGGGCTTCTGCGGCAGGATGCTCTCTGAGAAAACCAGTCTGCAGACGTTTCCCGTGGAAAAACTTTTGGCGGAGATGGATGATCTGGAGAAAGGAGGGACGAAGTTTTTGGATATTCAGAAAAAAGATAAAAAAAGAAGGAAACAGTATGCCGCCGTTGCCGCCGGCTGCGTCATTCTATTCATGGCATGGCTGCTGGCCGTCATGGTATGGGGTTTTACCGCAGAAGCGGGCACTCCCATTCTCGTGATGATTTTTATGGCGCTTTTTCCATTGGCGGTGATCGGAGGCACCTTGGCTGCTCTGATTCAGAGATTCAAAGAAATTGAAGGAGGAGAAATAGATGAAGCTTCTAAATATTGATTACATTCCCGGCAAGGACATCGAGGTTCTGGACATGGTGAAGGGCACCGTGGTCCACTCCAAAAACTTCGGAAAGGATTTCATGGCTTCCATGAAGACGCTGGTGGGCGGCGAGATCACAAGCTACACCGAGATGCTGAACGAGGCGAGGCAGATCGCCGTCAAGCGCATGGTGGACGAGGCGGAGGCCCTGGGAGCCGATGCGGTGATCAACGTCCGCTATGGCACTTCCGCCGTCATGTCCGGGGCAGCGGAGGTGATCGCATACGGCACCGCCGTAAAAATACTGGAAAAGAGATAAGGATCTTCGGTTTCCCCTACCGCACAGTTTTCGCCTTTTTTGCTTCAGCATACCAGCTTCTCAAGATCGGAGAAAAGTTTGTGTGTGCAGTTTGTCTGCGCAGCAAGCTGTGGGAAGGCAAACCCTCTTGGGGATTAAAACCGAAGAGATCACAAAAGGGGCGGTTCACGCCCCTTTTTCTTCAGCAGATCTGCCGGGTCTCCGCACCATGATTCAGGGGATTCCGCTTCTGATAATCAAACAAGACAAAGTACAGAGCCTTTTCCTCACAACCGATCCCATCAATGCCAGTCACACCATACCCGACTTTCCCGCTGCCAGCACCTCCACCGATTATCCCGCAGCCATCGGCGTCCCCCCAGCCCTCATATCCCTCCAGCATCCGCCGAACATCCCACACCGGATAACGGAATGGCTCCAGATGAGTCATTTTGCTGAGCTGCTTCCAGTCATAATCACGATAACCGGGAAGATATCTGTGCTTCTGCGCCTCCTCCTGATAAAAGGCCTGAATTTCATCCTTATATTTTTTCAGATCCGGGGCAAATTCCGGCCTGCTCTTCAGATTCTCCCTCAGATACATATCGTAGGTCAGAAGCTCCCTATAGACCGCCTCTCTGGCGCTGTCCCGCTCTGATGCGAACGCAAGCAGGAGCTGGTAGCGGTAGGCTCTGGCAGGGCTCGCCGTGAAGCAGCCTCTCTTTTCACAAAAATCCGCCAGTGCCTCATACATGGCAAAGGGCCCAGAAAAAGCCTGTTCCAGAAACGGCAGGGTATGGGTGAACTGCATACTGTTATAATAAAGCTCCACCATTTCCTCTATCCGCTTCAGGCGCAGAATCTCCTCGTAGGAAAGCCATCGGGTGCAGAGCACCTCGTAGGGCGGCTGTTCCAGACAGCGGATCCCGTATTCTTCAGCCCGCTCCCACATTTCCGAGCCCTTCAGCAGCTTCAGGAAGCCAAGCTGCAGCTGATCCGGCTCCATGGCGTACACTTGATCGAAGGATTCTGAGAAGCTCTCATAATCCTCATAGGGAAGGCCTGCGATCAGATCCAGATGCTGGTGAATATTTCCGCCTCTGCGAATCGCCGCCACCGCCTGCTCCAGCTTTGCCAGATCCGACCTTCTCCGGATGGCCTCCAGCGTTCTGGGATTGACAGACTGTACCCCTATTTCCAGCTGCACCAGCCCCGGACGCATTTTTTCCAGAAGGGCCAGCTCGTCCTCCTGCAGAAGATCGGCAGATATTTCAAAGTGAAAATTTGTGACACCATTGTCATGTTCCTGCAGATACTGCCATACAGCCATTGCATGGGAATGATCGCAGTTAAAGGTTCTGTCCACGAACTTCACCTGCTTCACCTTGTTGTCAAGGAAAAACTGCAGCTCCCTCTTTACGACACTGATGTCACGAACTCTGACGGGCTTTTCCAGAGAAGAGAGACAGTAGCTGCAGCGAAAGGGACATCCCCTGCTGCTCTCATAATATAGAATCTTATTTTCAAAGGCCTTCAGATCATCGTAGAGAAAAGGGATGCTGTCCATATCCATCAGAGTGCGGGGGCGGGTATAACCCTCCGGCAGGCACAGACCGGGAATCTCATGAAGCCCTTTTGCCGGCAGAGCTACTTTGCTGAGCGAATCGTTTCCGTGGCTGCCTTTGTTCTTGTGGCCGCATCCGCTCCCTCGGCTACTATCGTTTCCGTGACAGCCATCCTTCTCACAGACGCTTTCATTCCCACGACTGCCTTCCTTCCCACAGCCGCTCTCGTTCCCACGACTGCCATCCTTCTCACAGACGCTCTCGTTCCCACGACTGCCTTCCTTCTCACAGACGCTTTCGTTCCCATAGCCTCTCTCTTCCCCGTGACAACCTTCCTTCTCTGACGACGGCTGCCCCGGAAATAGACTTTCGGAATCCTCTGTTCTCACATAGTATTCCAGCAGCTCCCGGAAGGTTTCCTCCCCCTCTCCCACCATGATTCCTGAAAGCTGGGGGCAGCGGCGCAAAATGACATCAGCGTCATATGACACCTCCGGGCCTCCCAGCCAGAGTCTCGTCCCCGGCAGGAGCTTGGGCAGCTCTCCCAGCAGCTCCTGCACCAGCCGCCAGTTCCAGATATAGCAGGAGAATCCCACCACATCCGGCCTCCTGCCGTAAATATCTGCCAGAATCTCCCCCATTGGCTGATTGACGGTATATTCCGCAACCTCTATGTACTGCCGCAGCCCATCTCCCGCATAGGCCCGCAGACTGTAGACGGCAGGATTGGAATGAATATATTTCGCATTGATGGCCACCAGAAGAAATCTCATGTCAAGCGCCTTTCTCTCCCCATGCTGTGCCTATTCTTCTCATTTTTATAAGTTTAATGCTTCATATAAGTTTAATGCTTCATATAAGTTTAATGCTTCATATAAGTTTAATGTATCTTATAGGTTTAATGTGATCCACACAGATTATCCGTTTTCACTCCGTTGCGATACGCCTTTTCCATACGGCAGTCTGCCACCGCTTCACTTCCACTGGTGAAGGGTGAGGAGGTGGTCGAGGTTATTGAAATAAGTACTTATCTGCATTTGCTCGGTGTAGCATGGGTACGTTAAATCTATCTTTTCCAAGTCGGCGTTGTGAAGATGAACGACAGATTTGCCCTATTCATTTGCATCCATTTTGGAACGCAGGATATCCGCACCGCTCCACAGCACACTGATCAAATCCCTGCTGTTTTCCAGCTGCGCCGTCTTACCCCCTCCCTTGCTGCCTCTCAGCTTCCAGAATTACGAATACCGCAAATTTTGCGCCCTATGCCTCTAAACCAAATCTCTCTATCAGCGGCTCCCACGCCGTCTCCGGCAGCTCAGCTATGGACTCGGCCCCCGCCCTCCTCGCTTCCTCCTCCATTGCCTGAATGCATCGGAAGAAATAGTTCACCCCCGTCACGAGGCTCTTCTTCACCGCCTTGTTCAGGGTCATGCCGATCTCGTCCA
Organism: uncultured bacterium; assembly: GCA_947565325.1. GTDB lineage: Bacteria > Bacillota > Clostridia > Lachnospirales > Lachnospiraceae > Acetatifactor. Next base: position 10,242 of record CANOFQ010000025.1, on the reverse strand, counting down.
CGCCGCTTTCCGTAAAAGCCCGAAGATATGCGGCAACATCATATGGGATGCTCAGAAATTCTGTTTCCCAGCTGTCCCTGTCTCCCGTCAGCACGGCAAACTGTCCATGCCTCCCCACACCGTCCATGGCAAACCCCAATGAGCCGGGATTGATATAGGTCTTGTCGCCAAGACGCACCATTTCCTGATGATGGCTGTGTCCTCCCAGAAGGTACCGGTAAGGCAAGGGCAGCTCCCGCAGGATCTTCTCCCTCAGTCCCTCCTCCCAGCAGACATTCCCCCGCACCCTGCCCGGCGTGCCGTGACAGATATACAGAGCCGGACACTCCTCTACGGCCGCCTCCCGCTCCGTGGGCAGGGACGCAAAGAATGCCATGTCCGCCCCGCTCAGATGCCTTAAGGTATAATACAGAGTCCCGTTGGCAGAGGAGGGCTTCCAGCCCTCCTTGTTGTCAGCATTGTCGAGCAGATAGTCCTCTCTGTTGCCCCGAATCATATAACAGCTGTAATTTTTCCGCATCTCATACAGAAGCTCCATGGTTCTCTCGGGATAAGGACCGTCGGTCACATAATCCCCCAGACTGATGACGCCGTCCACCGGATGCCTCTGGATATATTCCAGAAAAGCCTCAAACGCTTTGAAATTTCCATGAATGTCACTGACCAGTGCATATTTCGCCATATCCTACCTCTCCAGGGCATCCCTTCCTCCACATGATTTTCAAAGGCTCTTTAGGAACCGGCCAAAGGCCGCCTGCCCCTCCGGTGTGCGCTTATACACACCTGCATCCTCCAGCACCTCCATGAACACCAGACCGATCTCCTTCTCGATGATCCCGTCGATGTTGGATGCATCTATCTTCTCATATCCGGGCCGGAATTCCTCCACCCAGTCGGCATGCTTGGCCAGCGTCTCATGGGTCCGCAGATCCTCCCCGGCCAGAATCGCTTCCTTCAGCTGCGCCATCTCCTCCTTCAGCCGGGCAGGCAGCACCGCAAGCCCCATCACCTCGATCAGGCCGATGTTCTCTTTCTTGATATGGTGCAGCTTCCCATGGGGATGGTACACGCCCAGCGGGTGCTCCTCGGTGGTGATGTTGTTGCGCAGCACCAGGTCCAGTTCATAATTCTCTCCCCGTTTTCTGGCAATGGGAGTGATGGTATTATGAGGCTCCCCCTCCGTATAAGCATAGACAAAGGCTTCTTCGTCTGTATATTCCCGCCATTTCTCCAAAATCACATCCGCCAGTCCGATGATTCTCTCCGTGTTGGGGCCGCTTAAGCGGATGACGGACATGGGCCAGTTCACCACGCCTGCCGCTACGTCCTCGAAGCCCGCCACCTTGAAGCTCCTCTCCACCGGAGCCTTAGCCATGGCAAACTCGTAATGTCCCCCCTGAAAATGGTCATGGCTCAGGATGGAGCCCCCCACGATGGGCAGATCCGCATTGGAGCCCACAAAATAATGGGGAAACTGCCTCACGAAGTCAAACAGCTTGCAGAAGGTATCATGCTCGATTTTCATGGGGACATGTTCATAATTGAACACGATGCAGTGTTCATTGTAGTATACATAGGGAGAATATTGAAAGCCCCAGCGGCTGCCGTTGATGGTCACCGGAATGATACGGTGGTTCTGTCTGGCAGGGTGGTTGATGCGGCCGGCATAGCCCTCGTTCTCCCGGCAGAGCAGGCACTTGGGATAGCCGGACTGCTTTGCGTTCTTGGCGGCGGCAATGGCCTTGGGATCCTTCTCCGGCTTGGAAAGATTAATAGTAATGTCCAGATCTCCGTACTTCGTGGAAGAAACCCACTTCTTGTCCCTTGCGATGCGGTATCTCCTGATATAATCGGAATCCTTGCTGAGCTTATAGTAATAATCCGTGGCCGCCTGAGAAGACTGCCCATACAGCTCTTCGAATTTCCGTATCACTTCACTGGGCCTTGGCATCAGAAGCCCCATGATCTTCGTGTCAAACAGATCCCGGTAAGTCACGCTGTTTTCGGCAATCAGGCCCTTCTCAAAGGCATAATCGCACATTCTGCCCAGAATCGCCTCCAGCTCGTCCTCTGCTGGCGGGGCAGCCGCTCTGTCTCCGTCCTCCGCACCTTCCCTCTCCGGCTCGGCCTTTGGGCACTCCAGCTCCTCCAGCCCAAAAAGCTCCAGAAGCCTGTTGGCGGTATAGACCACGTCCTCCCCCGGCACCAGCCCCGTCTGTACTCCGTACCCGATCAATTTCCTGATATCCGTCTGTATTGTTGTCATTCCCTTCTGCCCCCCGTTTCTGCCGTTTTCTCACACCCTTACAGCTCCACCGGCCCGTCGCCGATCTCCACCACATAAAAATCTGCCACATAGCCGATCTTAGCCTCGTAGGCCTTTCCCACCTGTTCTATAAAGGTATCAATGGACTCGTCCTTCACGATGCTCACCGTACAGCCTCCAAAGCCTGCGCCGGTCATACGGGAGCCGATGACGCCCGGAACCTTCCATGCCTCCTCCACCAAAGTATCCAGCTCAATGCCCGTCACCTCGTAATCATCCCGGAGAGAGACATGGGACGCATTCATCAGCTGTCCGAATTCCGCCACGTCATTTCTCTTCAGAGCCTCCACCGCCCGGATGGTGCGCCGGTTCTCATACACCGCATGCTTCGCGCGCTTCCTGCGGACATCGCTATGTATGGCAGACTTGTGCTTCTCAAAGGTCTCCTCGTCCAGATCCCCCAGACTTGCTATCTCTATCTCACCCTGCAGCTCCGCCAGCGCCGTCTCACATTCGCTGCGGCGTTCATTGTATTTCGAATCCCCCAGCCCCCGCTTTTTGTTGCTGCTGGCAATGACAATCTTGGCTCCCTCCAGCGCAATGGGCGCATATTCAAAGGACAGATCTGCCGTGTCAAGGAAAATGGCGCAGTTCTTCCTGCCCATGGCAATGGCAAACTGATCCATGATGCCGCAGTTTACCATGTTGAAATTGTTCTCCGAATACTGGCCGATCAGGGCTATGTCCTGATTGCTCACCTCGAAGCCGAAGAATTCTTTTAGGATATAACCCGTCAGCACCTCTACCGAAGCCGAGGACGAAAGCCCGGAGCCATTGGGGATATTGCCGAACAGCATCAGGTCCATGCCATGGGGCACCTTCATTCCCTTCTCTCCAAAGGCCCACATAACCCCCTTGGGATAATTCGTCCAGCCCGCATCCTTGGAGGGCTTCAGATCCTCCAGAGACGACTCGATCACCCCCAGCTTCTCAAAGTTCATGGAATAGAAGCGCAGCTTATCGTCCGCTCTCTTGCGGGCCACCCCATAGGTGCCGATGGTCAGTGCACAGGGAAACACATGGCCTCCGTTATAATCCGTATGCTCGCCGATCAAATTGACTCTCCCCGGCGCAAAATAGACTCTTGCTCCCTCCGCATCCCCAAAAACCTCCGCAAACCTCTTCAAAAGTGTATCCTTCATGCTCCCTCCGTTCCGTGCGGCTGCCGGTATTGTATCCATGCCGCACTCCTATGCTTATGTTATCATTATACACGAAAGCGCCTCTTCAATCCAGATTTATTTGTTGAGTGAAGCTGTCAAAATGTTTTTTCCTTCCCTTTCCTCCATGGGTTCCATTTCTTGCTCTTCCGCCTTTGACGATAAGTTTCCATCCGATTCTTCTTGTTTCTTCTCGATTCGTCATTCAACAAGCGCTTGAGCCGCTGCGGCCTCTGCATAAAAAACAAAACCAGACAAACTCAAGCATTAATTTATTCCCATTCCCCCTCAAATCGGCTATACTGGTACTATGCTCGAACCGGCCGGACCGAAGCTGACAACACCGCAGCGCGGAGGCAATCAATTTCGATGCCCCGCTGCAAAACGAAATCATTAAACAGAATCACTCACAAGACCATTCATTTTAGGAGGAAAATCAAGATGTTCAACACAATGCAGGTAGCACGCACGATCAGAGAGGCAAGAATTTCACGAAACATGACGCAGATGAATCTGGCGGATGCCATGGAAGTCAGCTATCAGGCTGTATCGAACTGGGAGAGGGGCAATTCCATGCCGGACATCGCCAAGCTGGAACAGCTCTGCCAAGTCCTCGACATCAAGCTGGAGAATCTTTTAGGGGGGGACTCTTCTCGGGCCGTCACGAAGGTCATGGAGGCCACCTCCCCGGCCATCAGAAAAACCGTATACAGAGACAGCGTGGAGCAGCCCGTCCCCGATGGGGGCTCCGCAGATGACGGCACGTCGGAGGGAGATCCTATTTCAGTTGAGGATATCTGCAATGTCGCTCCCCTTCTGCCCCCCAACGATATAGAGGCGCTGGTGGAAAACAACGTACAGCAGGCAGAGGAAAAAATCGACCTCTCCGCAATCACTGCACTGGCGCCGTTTTTGGATTCGGAATATCTGGAGCGTCTGGTACGGGGAGCCCGCGTCCACAGTCTCAGCGAAGTTGTCTGCATTGCTCCCTTCCTAAGCACAAGCGTGGTGGATTCGCTGGTTCTGAACTCGAACCCGAAATGTGACATGGACGGCATTGTCGCTCTGGCACCCTTCCTGAGCGGCGAGGCCTTGAACACTCTGGCTCTTGACAAGCTGTATACGACGGGCGGCAGCCTGCAGAAGCTGACCGCTCTGGCACCCTTTCTGTCCTCGGAGACTCTGGATGTCCTGATCGAGCGTTCGGACCCGGAATGCGACATGAACGGCATCATCGCTCTGGCACCTTTCCTGAGCAGCGAGACCTTGAACAAGCTGGCCCTCAACAAATTGTACACAGGTATCGGCAGCCTGCAGAAGCTGACCGCTCTGGCGCCCTTTCTGTCCTCAGAGACTCTGGATGTCCTGATCGAGCGTTCGGATCCGGAATGCGACATGAACGGCATTGTCAGCCTGGCTCCCTTTCTGAGCAGCGAGACCCTGAATTCTCTTGCGCTGAACAAGCTTCACGCAGGCAGCCTGACACAGCTGGCCGGGCTGGCGCCCTTTCTGTCCTCGGAGACTCTGGATGCCCTGATCGAGCGTTCGGATCCGGAATGCGACATGAACGGCATTGTCTGCCTGGCTCCCTTCCTGAGCAGCGAGACCCTGAACCGTCTGGCCGCTAAGCTTATGGCCAACGGTGTGTCCGGTTCAAAAATGTCCTGCCTCTTTCCCTTTTTGTCCCAAGGTGCGCTACAGCAGATAGCCGAATCCATGATGAAGTAAAGGGATCTGGCGGCACTGAAGGATATCACCCCTTTTATCTGACGATGCTGCGCTGCTTTCCGGCAGCAGTTTGCCCAACAGCAGGCATCGGCCGATCAAATATATGATCAGCCGATGCCTGAAGACAATTCACCCGACAGTCCTTGTCCGGTTTCCCCTATCCCTCATTCTCCGTGACAGCCTTCATGGGAATCGCAGTCGGCGAAATCCTTCGGATCGTATCGGATGCCGCACTTGTCATAATAATCCTTTACTGCTGCCCGAATGGCCTCCTGCGCCAGAACAGAGCAGTGCAGCTTATGGGCAGGCAGGCCGTCAAGTGCTTCGGTGACAGCCCTGTTTGTCAGCTGCAGCGCCTGCTCCAGCGGCTTCCCCTTGATAAGCTCCGTGGCCATGGAGCTGGACGCAATGGCGGAGCCGCAGCCGAAGGTCTCAAACTTTACATCCGACACGGTATTATTCTCTATTTTAAGATAGATTTTCATAATGTCCCCACAGACGGCATTGCCCACCTCGCCCACACCATCCGCATCCTCGATGACTCCCACGTTCCGGGGATTACGGAAATGATCCATCACTTTTTCGCTGTACAGCGCCATGACAACAACCTCCTCATAGGACAAATTTCTTTTTTCCGCAGACCTTATCCTTCCACAGCGGCGACATGTTGCGAAGATAATCCACGATTTCCGGAACCGCCTTCAAAATCGCATCCACATCAGAAGCAGTGTTCTCCTCGCAGAGAGACAGCCGCAGAGATCCGTGGGCCACTTCATGGGGCCGCCCGACAGCCAGCAGGACATGGCTGGGATCCAGAGAACCGGAGGTGCAGGCCGAGCCGGAGGAGGCACAGATGCCTCGATCGTCCAGCAGCAGAAGCAGGCTCTCCCCTTCGATACCCTCAAAACAGAAGCTGACATTGCCGGGCAGCCGGTTCACCGGATCACCGTTAAGAGCGGCGTGCGGAATCCGGGAAAGCCCTTCCGTGAGCCTGTCCCGCAGGGCGGAAACCTTAACGGCATTCTCCTCCATATGTGCACAGGCTTCTTCCAGCGCCGCCGCCATACCCACGATAGCAGGGACATTTTCCGTCCCTGCCCGTCTGCCCCGCTCTTGGGCGCCTCCTTCAATAAGACTGGTCAGAGGAATTCCCTGACGCACATACAGTGCGCCGATTCCCTTGGGCCCGTGGAATTTATGTGCGGAAAGTGACAGCATATCAATATTCTGGGCCTGCACGTCAATAGGAATATGCCCCGTGGCCTGCACAGCGTCTGTATGAAAAACAACCTTCCGTTCCCGGCAGACTGCGCCGATCTCCGAAACGGGCAATACGGATCCGATCTCATTGTTGGCATACATGACAGTGACCAGCGCCGTATCCTCCCGTATGGCCTCCGCCACCTGCTGGGCACTGACCGTCCCAAGGGCACCCACGGGCAGCAGCTCCACCTCGAAGCCCTCATCCTCCAGCCTTTTCAGAGTATGCAGGACAGCATGGTGTTCAAAGGCAGTGGATATAATATGCTTCTTTCTCTTCCCTGCGCCCAGCATGGCCGCCGACCGAATCGCCTGATTGTCCGCTTCGCTGCCCCCGGAGGTGAAAATGATCTCTCTGGCAGAGGCACCGATGCAGCGGGCGATCCGTTCTCTGGCATCTTCCACAGCCTCCGCCGCCCTCTGTCCCAGACCGTACAGACTGGAGGGATTTCCCCAGTTCTTTTCCATACATCTTTGCATGGCATCCATGGCGGCGCCACTTACTTTTGTGGTCGCCGCATTATCCACATAAATCATCACACAAACCTTTCCACAGCCAAGAGCTTCATGCCCTTGTTTCGGCATGTCCTTTTTTGCACGCTCAGTCCTCGAACAGCGGCGTGGACAGATAGCGGTCGCCGGTGTCCGGAAGCAGCGCCACGATGGTCTTTCCCTTGTTCTCAGGCCTTCTGGCCAGCTCTATGGCCCCATGGAGCGCAGCGCCGGAGGAGATCCCCACCAGAACGCCCTCCCGGCGGCCCATCAGCCGCCCGGCGGCAAAGGCATCCTCACTGGACACGGCGATGATCTCGTCGTAAACCGCAGTGTCAAGCACCTCCGGCACAAAGCCTGCGCCGATGCCCTGAATTTTGTGGGGGCCGGAACGCCCCCTGCTGAGGACGGGGGAGTCCTCCGGCTCCACCGCCACAACCTTCACCGCCGGGTTCTGCTCCTTCAGGTACCTGCCAACGCCGGTGATGGTCCCGCCGGTGCCTACCCCCGCCACGAACACATCCACCCTGCCCTCCGTATCCGCCCATATCTCCGGGCCGGTGGAGGAATGGTGGGCGGCGGGATTGGCCGGGTTGACAAACTGGCCGGGAATGAAGCTGTCGGGAATCTCCTCCGCCAGCTCTTCCGCCTTTGCAATGGCCCCCTTCATCCCCTCCGACCCTTTCGTCAGCACCAGCTCTGCACCGTAGGCCTTCATCAGCTTCCGCCGCTCCACGCTCATGGTCTCGGGCATGGCGATGATGATACGGTACCCCCGGGCCGCCGCCACAGCCGCCAGCCCGATCCCCGTATTTCCGGAAGTAGGCTCAATGATGACGGAGCCGGGCTTCAGTCTGCCGTCGGCCTCGGCTTCCTCGATCATCGCCTTGGCGACACGGTCCTTCACCGACCCGGCAGGGTTGAGGTATTCCAGCTTCGCCAGAATCCGGGCTTCCAGCCCCAGCTCCTTTTCAATATGAACCAGCTCCAGCAAAGGCGTTTTGCCGATCAGCTGATCGACGGATGTATAAATGTCAGACATGGCAGGCTCCCTCTTTCATTCTTTTATTTGATTTTTTGGTAGTGTTTTTAATTTTGTGTCTTTGTCCTTCCGCCTAATTCCAGAGGCCGGGTGTGGGCAGAGCCCACGAGCCCTTATAAATGCTGGGTTTCCGGCTAATTAATGTTGGTAATAATCTGCCAAGGAGAAAATCTAAAGACACAAAATTATTTACACCCTCGATTTTTTAGTGCTTTCCTTTTTTAATGCCTTCCTTTTTTAATACTTTGCCTTTTCTTTTCAGTACTTTCCTTATTTCAGCACTTTCCTTTTTCAGTACTTTCTTTGTTTCAGCACTTTTTTGTTTCAGTACATTTTTTTATTTCAGCACTTTCTTTGTTTCAGTACTTTCTTTGTTTCAGTACTTTCTTTGTTTCAGCGCTTACTTTATTTCAGTACTTTCCTTTTCAGCACTTTCCTTTTTCAATCATTTTCTTTATCTATACTCTGAATCGGTGAAGTGAATTCTGCCCTTTTTAAAGATCAAAGGTCTTTACACATCGAGTAAAGAATATTCAGAGCATAAAAATATGTGTGCCCCTTCACCCCTTTGCCACAGCGGCGAAGCCCTTTGCCAGATCTGCCAGGATATCATCGATATGCTCCGTGCCGATGGACAGACGAATGGTATTGGGCTTGATGCCCTGATCCAGCAGCTCCTCTGGAGAAAGCTGGGAATGGGTGGTGGTGGCCGGATGGATGACCAGCGACTTCACGTCCGCCACATTGGCCAGCAGGGAGAATATCTCCAGACTGTCGATGAATCTATGGGCCTCCGCCTGCCCGCCCTTGATCTCAAAGGTAAAGATGGATGCCCCGCCATTGGGAAAATATTTCTCATACAGCCCATGGTCAGGATGACCGGGCAGCGACGGATGATTGACCTTCTCCACCTGAGGATGGGACGCAAGGAACTCAACCACCTTCTTGGTGTTCTCCGCATGGCGCTCCAGCCGCAGGGAAAGGGTCTCCACGCCCTGAAGCAGCAGAAAGGCATTGAAGGGCGAGATAGCGGCTCCGGTGTCCCGCAGAAGAATAGCCCGGATGTAGGTGACAAAGGCCGCAGGGCCTGCCGCATCCACAAAGCTCACCCCATGGTAGCTGGGATTGGGCGCTGCAATGGGAGCGTACTTCCCCGACGCTGTCCAGTCGAACCTGCCGCTGTCCACGATGATGCCGCCCAGCGTGGTGCCGTGGCCCCCGATGAACTTAGTGGCGGAATGAACCACAATATCTGCGCCATGTTCGATAGGCCGGATAAGATACGGCGTGCCGAAGGTATTGTCGATCACCAGCGGCAGGCCATGGGCATGGGCAATGGCTGCGATCTTGTCAATGTCAGGGATATCACTGTTGGGATTACCCAGCGTCTCCAGATAAATAGCCTTGGTATTGGGCCTGATTGCCGCAGTGACCTCGGACAGATCATGGGCGTCCACAAAGGTGGTCTGGATGCCGAACTGGGGCAAAGTATGGGCCAGCAGATTATAGCTGCCGCCGTAGATGGTCTTCTGGGCCACGATATGGTCTCCGGCCTGCGCCAGCGCCTGAATGGTGTAGGTGATAGCCGCTGCCCCGGAAGCGGTGGCCAAAGCCGCCACGCCTCCCTCCAAGGCCGCAAGGCGCTTCTCCAGCACGTCCTGCGTGGAATTTGTCAGCCTGCCGTAGATATTCCCCGCATCGGCCAGCCCGAAGCGGGCGGCAGCATGGGCGGAATTGCGGAAAACATAGGATGTGGTCTGGTAAATCGGTACCGCTCTGGCATCGGTGGCGGGATCCGGCTGCTCCTGCCCCACGTGAAGCTGCAATGTCTCGAATTTATAACTCATGATAAAAACCCCCTCTCTTTCCATTTGTTTCCGCAATTATATCCCTATAAACCTATCTTGTCAATAGGAATTTGATTTTTTAATAACCCTTCATGCTTTACTTCTATCCGCATGAAAACTCGCAATAAATACATCCTTACATTTTGTTCTGCTCAGTTATCGTGCTTTCTGATACATATAACGTCATCTTCTCAAGAAATCCCTCACCCGACATATTACATTGTTTGGCTGCATCCTCCAGCTTCAGCATCCCATTTTTAACCAGAGAAGCCAGTGTCATAAATACACCTTGCTCCATTCCTTGCTCCTCCCCGGCACGTCTCCCTTCCTCATACTGCTCCTTTTTCATGTCCTCGATTGCTTTGCACATACTGGCCTCCCCGGCAC